>DATKMG010000439.1:0-3218 GCA_035541995.1 Terriglobia bacterium | reverse complement strand
CTCTATAGTCTGGCGCGGTTTTTCTTTGGTCACAGATGGGATCTATTTCATCCCGGAGCCGGGCCCCGACGGTAAATATTCCATCCGATTTTTGAGTTTCGCTACAGGCAATGTGAAAACGGTCGCTCCCATGTCAGGATCACCCGCTGAGGGGCTCTCTGTTTCGCCGGACGTTCGGTTCCTCCTGTTCACGCAGCAAGACGAAGCCGGCAGCGACCTGATGCTGGTGGAGAACTTTAATTAAGTGGCGAGTGGCGAGTGACGAGTGACGAGGTTAGCGGCCAGCTGTCGACTTTTAGTGGTGGAGGGCCGAGCGGGGGACCGTTGTCACACTGCGAGGCCGAACTCCGCTCCTTATGCGGCTTCGCGGGACGAAGGTAGTGGAAAAATAACCGTGCAGGACTTTTTGGAATTTACTAGTAGTAGAGTGACCCATGACGTTTTCAACTGCACCACCACGGATGAAAATGGCGGTCTTAGGAGGAGTGTGGGAGCCGATCTCCGAGCGGCGGCGACTAAAAACCAGGAGGTCGCAGTGCAGGAGCACTGCTCCCACATTAGAACTTGCATTTTCACAGAAGTGCCCCTTGACGTTTTCAACTTCACCACCGCTGATGAAAATGGCGGTCTTAGGAGGAGTGTGGGAGCCGATCATGGGACCGCTGTCTCGCAAGCGGTGACCTATTTGATCCGAGAAACCGCTGCGGGTGGCAGTCGCGCTCCCGCGCGACTGCAAAGTCTCCTCCTGCCGCCGCGCTGGAGCGCGGCGGCCACCTTTAAAGTCGCATTTTCATAGAAGATTAAGGTGACATTTGGCACAGACCCGTCGACTTTCGAGCCAACGGTTGCCGTCAAATGAAGGGCCGAGGGTGAGAGGGTTGCCACGATTATTGTTTGCTTCTCTTGAAGAGTCCCTTCTTCTCCGCAGACATTCTTTCGGTGGCATATTGAACTATCAGCCTGCCGCAGGAATCCTTCCATTTCAACAGGAACGGTTCTACAGACGCGGGAGATTTTTTCCAGGCTTCTCTCAAGAACCACCCTAACCCTTGTTGAACCACACGTTCTGAATCCTGCATCATCGGCGATATGAATTCCAGGAGGCGTGGGACCGGAAGTTCTGTCTGCAATCCTTTGATTAAGGTAACGGGCACGGCTCGCCGCTTCCACTTTGAGTTGGCGTTCCTCCACTGAGAAAGGGCTTTCAGAGGGACAATTTCCCGCACGATGAATGACGAAAGAACCTCGCCGCTAAACACATCCGTATGCGCCCAGTTTCTAAAACCGTTGTCCAGCCACTGACCCAGTCGCTTCAGTGTCTCCGGCGTGTAATCATCTTTAAAGGCAGCAGCAAACCAAATCGCGAAGCTGGCTTCTTCGTACTTTCCGTTCTCGACCAGTAAGTCTCCGAGCTCCAGGAACCCTTCAAACCCCAGCTCCTTCTTGTGTTCCTGCAGCCAGAGTTCTCTTTGTTTTTCCATCAACTCTCGATCGACGCCATACGCATCATAGCCTTCTACAAAATACCGGGCATATTTCCGGACCAGAGCCGGATCGGCGTTCTCCCGACAGAAATTTCTGATCTCCGTTAGGATTTTCTTCAGTTTCATAATCCGGTATCTCAATTCACCGTGGGACTTGGTTGAGGAGGCACAACCACCACGTTCAAATAGATCTCGCGAACCATGATCTCATCCAGATAAACCTGGAGGATGTGGGGTCCTTCCTGCTCAAATTCAAGGTTATTGAAAACGGTAACGTTGTCGGCGACGGTCGAGGGATTAAGTGAAAATGAGGAAGGACCGATCTTGGCGATCAGTTTAGTCCGGTCGGGGGCCACAACCCTGATCTCCGTCGTGTGATCACCCGTTCCCTCCCAGTGATTTAGAAGCACAAACCGGAAATAGGTAGATGGCAAAGATGGGAAGAAAATGTTCTGGAATATGCCCATTATGCTTAACTTATTTCCCACTTCCAGGCGGACATCATCACAGACCAGCGAATAGGACAGGTGGGCTCTGGCCAGGTTTGACGATATGGTCATGTTCGAACTTCCTCAGTGGCCTCAACCAGCCCGGATGCAACTATGTTCTGGACCCTTTCTTTTAAGGGATCCCGCTCGTTGGGCTCCAATTCCTTCGTCTCCAGGGGGTGATGAAACGTCACAGAAACAGTTCCCGGTTTGATTCGAAGTTTTGCTGGTGGCATCACATCGTAGCTGCCACTGATCGTGATAGGAAGAATGGGAGCCCCCGATTGAAGAGCTATCACAAACGGACCCTTCTTAAATGCCCCCATTTTCCCGGAGCGGGTGCGTGTGCCTTCAGGAAACACCAGGAAAGATTCTCCCCGCTTCATCTGTGCTACTGCCTGATTCATCCCGCGCAGCGAGTCCCCCCGATCTCTTCGGTCAATAAAGACAAACCTGCCCAACTTCATCCCGATATTCAGGATCGGAACCTTGTAAAGCTCTCTTTTCACGATAAAGCGTGGATTCTGAGGAATCGTGGAGAACAAGGCTAAGGGGTCGAAGTAACTCTGGTGGTTCGCCACAAAAAGGTAAGTCTTCCGGGGGTCAACATGGTCCAACCCTTTCACCTGGAGGCGGACACCGGCTAGTTTCAGGCCTATCCGGCTAGCCAACCGAGCACCCGCATACAAGACATCGGGTTTCCCTTGGAACCATGCGATTAGAATCAAGAAAGGCAGCAGCAGCAAGATAAGTCCAAATATCACCAGGATGACCAACCCGGTTCTCACCATGTTGTGCGTTAACTCCGTTTTCCAAGAAACAAGGTAAGCTTGTCCAGTAGGTCTTCTTTCACGAAGGGTTTGATGACTACGCCGCTGGCGCCACTTTCGAGAGCTTGTTTACCGTAGTCTTCGTCCACATTACCTGTCAAGAGCAAGATCGTAGGGCGATGGGCCAGATCCTGCGCCTGGATCTGGCGGATCACCTGCAGGCCGTCCATCTGCGGCATCATGGCGTCTATGAGTACCAAATCCGGTTCCTCTTTCACGAGACAGTCAAAGACCTCTGTAGGATCACTACAGGTCAGCGGTTCATAACCCTCCAGGCGAAGCAGGAGTTTCAACATGGTGAGAATGCCGGCATCGTCATCAACTATCAGGATGCGCTTCTTGCCAGGGAGATCTTGCATGATCGTACTCTTAGTCAGGAATGCTACAAGTCTAGGCGGGCCTCCAGGGCCTGAATC
>DATKMG010000438.1:0-3593 GCA_035541995.1 Terriglobia bacterium | reverse complement strand
GCTTCAAGACCTTTCTGGGTTGTGTTGCCCACGATCCCTACGACCCGGACCCAGGGCATGTGCATTTCCGGTCGGCCCAGTCTTAGACGCTTGCCCACAGCGTCTCCCTCTGGCCAATAAAGCCGTGCCAAGCTCTCACTGATGAGCCCTTCCACGTCCAGGTTCTTGTAGGCGGTCACAAAGCTTTCCATGTCAAGAGGCCCCTTCCTGAAAGCCGGCCGCATAGCCATGGGATCAAACAGACTCCCTCTCAACAACGGGATGCCCATAGCGCGAAAATAGCCCGTGCTGACCACATGGTAGTCCACCAAGGGGAACTTGCCCTGGGCCGGCATGGTTTTCCCTTCCCAATAAAAATCCAGTGCAGAGGTCTCACCCGTGAAGGGCAAAACCGTGGTCGCACCGACCTCTTCAACTCCCGGAAGCCCTTTGACTCCATCGAGGATTTGCTGATAAAAATCTGCAATGCGCAAAGGATCCTCACGGAACTGAAAAATGGGGGAAGCCACCCGCAAGGCCAGAACCCGATCTGCATCAAAGCCCGGTCGCACTCGGGTCAGACGCTGAAAACTGTGCAGGAGCAGTCCTGCGCCGGACAGGAGCATCAGGGCCAGCGCCACCTCCGCCGCCACCAGCAGATGGCTGACACGATACCGTCCGAGCCGGGCACTTAACCCTACCTGGGTAGCCCGCAGGGTCTGTTGCAGATCCGGACGCGAGACTTCGAGCGCCGGCACAAGACCAAAAAGCGAACCGGCCAAGAGAGTGACAACAAAGGCGAAGATCAGCAATCGAAAGTCGAGCTGGCTGACGTTTGGCTGAAGTTGGGTCAACTGCCAAGGCAAAAGGGGCTTGAGAACCTCAAACCCCCAGAGGCCACAAAGCAAGCCGAGAACTCCTCCAAGAAAAGCAAGCAGGAGGCTTTCCACGAGCAATTGGCTGATGATCCGTTTTCGCGTAGCACCCAGAGAAATACGCACGGCTATCTCTCGTTGGCGCTTTTCAGCCCGGGCTAGCATCAGATTTGCTATATTGACGCAAGCAATCAACAGGACCAAAGCCACGGACCCCAACAGCAAGAGGGCTGCCGAACGAGATCCGCTGGCCAAACGATCTTGCAATGGAGTCACGTTCACCCGGCTGCCGGAGTTTGTGTCCGGATATTGCCGTTCTAAGCGCAGGGAGATCGCTTCCATCTGAGTGCGTGCGGCTTTTAAGCTAGCCCCAGGTTTGAGGCGGGCAAGGGCCATCGTGCCATTGTGATTGGCGCGATCCATCATCCCGAATGGTTCCACGATTTGGCCGTATGGGATAAACACATCTGCAGGCTGGTAAAAACGAAACTGCGGGGGGAGGATCCCCACGACGCTATAGCCGTGATCATTGAGCGTTACAGTCTTGTTCAAAAGGTCGGGATCACTCCCCATGTGCTCCTTCCAGAAACGGTCTGTCACTATTACTGCGGGTGGGGCGCTGGCCCTGTCGTCCTCGGCACGAAACGAACGACCCTTGGTAGGCACCACGGAGAACAATCGGAAAAAATCCGCCGATACCATCCCGACCGGCACACGTTCAGTGCCATCTTGTGTTTGTAAGTTGAAATGGAAAACCAGATACACAGCCATCTCGCTAAAGACGCTATTCTGGCGTTGCCAGTCCAGGAAATTGGGATAAACGACGGCGATGTCTGCAGTCTGTGCCGTACGTTCAGAAAGCTCCACAAGCCTTGAGGCATCGGCATAAGGAAGTGGGCGAAGCAACAAAGAATTCACCACGCTGAATACCGCGGTATTGAGCCCAATGCCAAGACCCATGGTGGCCAGAATGACCAGAGAGACTCCGGGGTTTTTGCACATCATCCTCAGTCCATAGATCAGATCTTGTCGAAGGCCCGGCATGATGATTCCTCCAGTATCAGATTCCAGCATCCCTCTTGCCTCGGTGCTCCCGAGATAATTCGGTACAGGCACCACTCAGTGCAAGTCCTATACCATTACATGCCCGGATAAGACCTTTTCAGAGGCTCACGATTCGGGAGGCTCCAATAACTCGCCTGGGGCAGGGTAGATCGGTCTTTGTGATCAACAAAGGAGGGATTAGTCTATGCGTGGAATCCGGACTACCAGATGTCAGGCCGGCTGGGTCATTTAGCTCAGTTCCACGAAGGAAAGGCCGAACCATCAAGACGGCGGGTTTGTCCGGTTTTGGGATTGGTTTGTGTCAAAGACGAACATGCACGAATTGGCGCGAGGCCCGGTTCTTCCGGGTACCTTTGCCATCCGTTGAACTCCGACAGGCCCGCAAAGACACAAGATAGATATCGACCTCGCATGGTGACGGTGGTCACCCTGCTCCGCCCTCCAGGATTTTCACCAGCTCACCACCGCCACGGCGTACGTCTTGACTTCGGGCACAGTGAAAGCGACACTGACAGCATTGACGGTCATTTTTAGAATCTCCGGATTGCTTGAATCCGGCGCAATCAGCTTTACCTCTTTGACTGTCCTACCCTGTGGCAATTGACAGTTCACGTCAACGGATCTGATCGAAGGCATATTCCTGGCATTATAGTTCACCAGATGTAACATCATCCGTTGCTTGTCAGGCTGGGTCACCAGATTGGCGACCAGAAAGGCCGGACCGCTGATCTCAACAGGGAGACGGCCTTGGTTCGCCCAGTGAATCGCCTGGGAAATCTCCGGGGCATTCTTGGGTCGTTTCCAGAACCGGTTGCTAATACTGAAATAGGGTTCCACTTCTGGTAATGGCCCGTCATACTGGACGGATGGGAAATAGACTACTCGACCCTTCCCAAATTCCTTACGCACTGGCAAACTGGGTGCCGAGGCTGCCGTTTCCACGCGCTCCTGGTAGGCCTCAGCGCGCGGTTGGGAATCAACTAGGCCTTCCAAGCCGCGCCGAACACGAACTCGGCGCCATTCATCGTAGAGGCCCACCTCGCCAGTGGCCAGCAGGCCACCACCGTTCTCAACAAAGTGGCGGATCGCCGCCAATTGCTGATCGGAAAGACACTCTGAACCCGGCAGGATGACAACCTTGTATCTCGAGAGATTGGCCAGATGTTCGTCAAAGATCAAATCAAAAGGAATTCGGTCCTGGATCAGAGCCTGCTCGACCAGGACGGCACTGAGCTGAGCCTGGGCATTGTGATAGGCGATAGATGGATAAGATCGCAAGACTGCCACCGTAGCCGCATCTTTGGCCCCAATGTAAAACTCCCGGTTCTTCCGGTAAAAGGAAATGTACTGCAACATCGTGGCAGGCAAAGGATCTTCTCCAACGAAGCCCAGGGTCTGGTCGAAGGCCAGGCATTCCGCCATGGCTACCGGGTTATGAGTGATGTAGGCAAGCAAAATGTTGTCGAAGGCTCTGGCCAGCTTATAGCTGCGGATCTTGGAAATCAGTCGACCGTCGGGCAAATAACCAGGTTCGTTTTCTTCCTCCGTCCAGAAAACTTCCGTGGATTTCAGAAACCGGGCGTGGTCAAGACCGGCGACCCAGGCGCGATTCTCTCCGGTGATGCCGTGAGGGTTGACTTCAATCGCCACCTCCGGGTTCATGGACTTGGCATA
>DATKMG010000437.1:0-18190 GCA_035541995.1 Terriglobia bacterium | reverse complement strand
GGTCGCCGCTCGGAGATCGGCTCCCACACTAAAAAGGATTTTCAAGAGAGGATCTCGAAATGATCATTGCCGATCTCAGCCAAATACCCGGCCGGATCTACCCGGCGCGACGCAAAACTCAGAACTTGGTTGGAGGAGCATCCCCTATCCAGGCCAAGAACTTTTGCATCGGGTTCGTCACGCTGGAGCCTAACGGAGGCCAGGTGCCCTGGCACAATCAGCAGCAGGAGGAAGTCTATATCGTTCTGGAAGGTGCAGGTGAAGCCTGTCTGGGTAGTGAACGTCAAGTCTTGAAAGCTGGCCAGACGTTGTATATCCCATCGGGAGTATTCCATCAATTGACAAATCTGGGGTACCTCCCGCTAAAAATGATCTATTGCTATGGGCCGGCCGGCGATGTAGCACATTGGCGGCAAGAACTCGACGGGACTCTGCCTAGGGCGGGGATTGAAGCTCCGCCATTACCTGCAGGAGCCTGGCCGCAATGTGTAGAGAAGCCCCTAGGATCGGCCAGGTTGCGTTGACGCATTTCTCCCTCCTGTAATTATTGTCAGATTGCTGCGTTGCTTGCCGGGAAGATCAGAGGCGCAGGGGATCCTGTGGCTGTCCTCGAATTCTAAGGAGAAAGCCAGAATGGAAAGCACCCGTGTCCAGAGGGTTGGTATCATCATGAACGGCGTGACCGGCCGAATGGGTACCAACCAACACCTGAATCGTTCGATCGTCGCCATTCTCCAGCAGGGTGGGATTAAGCTCAGCGACAAGGAGATCATCCTTCCGGATCCGATCCTGGTCGGCCGGAGTTCCTCCAAGCTCGAAAAACTCTCCCAATTGTATGGAATCGCAAAATGGACAACCGATCTAAATCAGCCACTGGCTGATCCTCAATATTCTGTTTACTTCGATGCACAAACTACTGACCGTCGTGTCGACGGAATCTTGAAGGCCATTGCGGCCGGAAAACACATCTACTGCGAAAAACCGACGGCCCTGCGCACTCCCGAAGCCTATGATCTCTATCGACGGGCCAAAACGGCCGGTCTGAAGAATGGCGTGGTTCAAGACAAACTCTGGCTCCCCGGACTCTTGAAGCTGAAACTTCTCATAGACAGCGGATTCTTTGGAAGGGTACTGTCAGTCCGCGGAGAGTTTGGTTATTGGGTATTTGAGGGCGGCCGTGTTCCGTCCCAACGCCCTTCCTGGAACTACAGGAAGGAAGAAGGGGGCGGTATTATCCTGGACATGTTCTGCCACTGGCGCTATGTGCTGGATAATCTTTTCGGCCAGGTGAAGGCGGTTTCCTGCCTGGGAGCCACGCACATTCTTGAGCGCTGGGACGAGCATGGTCAACCCTATGCTTGTACCGCAGAAGACTCCGCTTATGCCACTTTCCAACTTGAGGACCGTATTATCGCTCACTTCAATTCCTCCTGGGCGGTGCGAGTACGGCGTGATGACTTATTGACTCTACAGGTGGACGGGACCAAGGGTTCGGCGGTTGCAGGACTTCGAAATTGCTGGATTCAACCTTATGAAGCCACCCCGCGACCAATTTGGAACCCGGACATTGATTCACCAATTGACTATCGAGATAACTGGACGCTCATGCCTGACCATTGTGACTACGAGAATGCCTTCAAAGTGCAATGGGAGCTCTTTCTGCGACACGTCGTGAAAGATGAACCCTTCCCCTGGACTTTGCTCGAGGGGGCCAAGGGCGTTCAACTGGCCGAAAAGGGAATGGAATCCTGGCAGAAACGTACTTGGGTTGAGGTTCCACCGCTTGAGCCATGATCAGAGGAAGGGGTGATTAACCACAGAGACACGGAGGGCACAGAGGAAATATGCCAAATGGTTGCCTTAAGCGGTACGCAGCAGATCCTTCTACTCTGAGTTTTAGGTATTGGAATAAGTAAGAATCTAATGCAGGAATAGGGAGTTGCTTGGGATCAAAAAGGAAGAATGAGAAGACTTAGGAATGGTCCTGGTCGTTGCCGGACCTAAGCAGTTCGAGCCCTGCTTTCTCTGTGCGCTCCGTGCCTCTGTGGTTGATAATCTTTCAAGATTCCTTGCTGACCTTCAAAGCGTATATTCCACTAGTTGGATATTGCGTTTCGCCAGGGCTGCAATGAACTTGTCGGTAGGGACGCAACGCTCCTGAGGAACTGCACCCGGATTCGGAATGTCACCGCTTGCCATCATTTGGGCAACTATGGAGGCAGGGAATGCCGTGGTCCGCATCATCGCACTTAATCCCGTCTCTGCATCGTAACAGTCGATGATGTCATAAACCAACGTCGTTTGCCGACCATCGCAGATTCCTGAAAATTCCACGCGAACTAAGACCACGTCCGGGCCATCAGAAGGAACTTTTTGTGCCAGCAGCTCCCGCAAGACATTCCGCGGGATCACTTCAGCGTCGTCAATGCGAACCGGATTACTGCCAGCCAGTCCCAAGTCAAGAAGCAACTTGAACTGCTGACAATGCCCGGGGTAACGAATCGTCTTGTAATCCAATGTCTCCACTTTACCTCGAAAGCTTTCAGGGAGTGTCGATGTGCCTCCAGAGGTGTGAAAAGCTTCGAGTCGTCCGTAAGGCGGGGGAAACTCGACGGTCTCGACCTCAGTCATGGACTCGACCTCGAAGATCCGGCCACCTCGAAGGATTCTCGCAGGTTCAATATACTCGTTGATGAGACCGTCAATGGAAAAGACGATCTGATAATTCAAGGGAGGTCGCGGCTTCTGTGGCAGTCCTCCCACTCGGATGTGCATCGCCTTCAGATGCTGGAAACGCCTGGCCCCATGGGCTGCCAGGACGGAAACCATGCCGGGTGCCAGGCCGCAGTCCGGGATGATCCTTATCCCGGCAGACCGCGCTTCCGTATCCAATGCCAGTTCCGCATCGACAACCTGATTGTTGCCGCCTAAGTCGCAGAAGTTTGCCCGAGCTTCGATGGCCGCTTGTGCCAGCATGAAATTGTGCCTGTATACCACGCAACTGACGGCCGCGTCATGGCCGCGCATCAGCTCTTTCACTTGGGAGAAGTTCGAAACGTCGACAGATTTTGCCGTCAACTTCGAACTGGCCAGCCGTGTGATCACAGCTTCACCCTTCAAACGGTCAAGGTCAGCCACGGTCACCCTATCAACATCGGGACTACGCACGAGATCGGTACAGACTCCCAATCCCATGCGTCCGGCCCCCAGCACTAGGATTCTCACAATGCCTCCCTTAGCTCGCACTCCTCATCACCAGGGCAAAAAGCAACGATAAGAACGTCCAACATCTGTCTCTGCGCCTCCGCGTCTCTTCGGTCAGTTTTCAGTTCCGGTCTGCGTCTGCGTTGGGTCCTCAAAATGTGATGACTTGATCAGGCCCAAATTTCCAGGATGTCTTCGATTGCCTCTTGCACGTTTCTTCGTGCCTCGTATCGTTCTTCCCCCTTGGCGAGAAGGGAGTCATATTGAGTTTCATGATGCCGGACATGAGCAGTGACTGCAAGTCTAACTGCTTCTTCGTCCAGGGCTTTGGCAGCCAAAGAACGGCCGACCCGTCCGCTATACTTGAGGCAAGCATGTTCTGCAATCTGAGTCTCCCTCCCCGGAGGGCAGTTGGGAAAGATTTCGCGGATTCTCTGGGCAAAGCGCCGAACGTACTCCTGGTCAAGATCTGCCCGCCGTTCCTCTTCCCGCTGCCTTCGCCGTTCGCGAATATCTTTGTCGGCCAAACACTCTTCCTCGGCCTTCCGCAACCCCTCTTCCTCGACGAGCAGCCCTTGCCGCTCATAGCGCATTCGGGCGCGGCTCCATTTCAAGACTACTGCCGACAGGATGGAGTGTTTGCGGGCCCGGCGGGTTAAGGCAGGGTCACCGGAAGGAAGGAACAACAAGTGATCCAGGTCCGCGCAGGCAAGGCAGTAAGCTTTCCTCTGTCGATCCAGGGTAATCCAGGCCTTCCTGCCGAGTTTTTCCTTGCATTCATCGCAGGCAGCTTCCCCAGAAGATATAAAGACCGCGATTTCGTCACTCTTTTGCATGGTTTGCTAGAAGTTGGTCATTGAGGCCGGCAAGTTCCTTGAGAGGGAGAGTTCAAATTGACATCTTACTCTTGGCCGTCGAAGCCTTTGTCAGTTCAGCCACCCAGGCAGCTTGAGGCGGCTCTCAGGTCGCCGGGGCAATCCGGCACGCGACATAGTGCCTCATCTCGATTCACCCGGATTAGCGACTTTCGCTCCAAGCGCTAACGCATCCCCTATCGAGACTTGAGGCTCTTCTTAATGATCTCCTGGGCTTGCTCGACAATATCCTCCAAGTGCTCCTGGCTCTTGAAGCTCTCGGCATAGAGCTTGTAGATGTTTTCGGTTCCGGAAGGTCTCGCCGCAAACCAGCCGTTTTTAGCCACGACCTTCAATCCGCCAATAGGGGCATTGTTGCCCGGCGCGCTGGTGAGCTTTGACAGTATGGGCTCACCGGCCAGCACTGTGGCCTTCACCGACTCAGGCGACAGTTTTCCGAGGATCTTCTTCTCCCTGGGCTTTGCTGGAGCGTCAATGCGCGTGTAATAGGGCGTTCCGAATCTTGATGCGAGTTCCTGGAAGTGCTGTCCCGGATCCTTCCCGCTACGGGCTGTGATTTCGGCGGCTAGCAGTCCCAGGATCAACCCGTCCTTGTCTGTAGTCCAGACTGTTCCGTCTTGCCTGAGGAAGCTGGCGCCGGCGCTTTCTTCTCCTCCGAAACAATAGGAAGCGTCGAACAGGCCCGGTGCAAACCACTTGAAGCCGACCGGCATCTCCGACAACCTTCTGCCCAGGTCCTTCACGACAAGGTCGATCATGCTGCTGCTTACCAGCGTCTTACCCACTAGAGCTTCGGAAGGCCAGTGAGGGCGATGCCTTAGCAAATAGTAAATAGCCACAGCCAGGTAGTGATTGGGATTCATCAACCCGGACGATCGCGTCACAATTCCGTGTCGGTCCGCATCGGGGTCATTTCCAAAAGCAATGTCAAACTGGTCCTTTAGCTTGACCAGGCCAGCCATGGCATATGGGCTTGAGCAATCCATCCGGATCTTGCCGTCGTGATCCAGCGTCATGAAGCTAAAAGTAGGGTCTACCCGTGGATTGACTACTTTGATGTTCAACCGGTAGAGTTCGCCGACGGGTTCCCAATAATGGATTGCAGCTCCTCCCAGGGGATCGATTCCGACACTCAGACCGGCACCCCGAATCATCTCCAAGTCAACCACTGCGGCCAGATCTCTGACATAAGGGATAATGTAGTCTTGCTGGTGGATCGACGTTGCTTTTACCGCTTTCTCATAGGCCATGCGTTGCACACCATCATTCCCAGCCCGCAGCAGCGCATTGGCACGATCCTGGATCCAGCCGGTGACATCCGTATCAGCTGGACCACCGTATGGCGGATTGTATTTGAATCCACCATCGCCAGGAGGATTGTGAGATGGTGTGATCACAATGCCATCCGCCAGGTGGTCTTTTCGGCCGTGATTGTATGCCAGGATGGCCCATGAGATCGCGGGTGTAGGAGTGAACCCATCATTCTGCTGAATGAAAGTCTCAACGCCACAACCTGCCAGAACCTCAAGGGCCGTCCTTTGTGCGGGAGCCGACAGAGCATGAGTGTCTTTGCCCATGAAGAGAGGACCGTCGACTCCTTGACTGTTGCGGTACTCGCAGATCGCTTGTGTAATAGCCAGAATATGAGCTTCCGTAAAGCTACCATCCGTTGGTGTTCCACGATGTCCGCTCGTGCCAAAACTTACAAGCTGGAGGGGGTCTTTGGGGTCAGGCAGGCGCTCGTGATAGGCACGCTCCAGTTTGCTGACATCAATCAGTAATTCTGCAGGAGCAGGCTTGCCGGCAAGGGGATGAACTGTCATAGATACGGCTCCATATCGGGTTGTAAATTAAATAAAAAAACCAAGACGATTTTCAAAAGAAAGAAAGAGGGCGACATGATCTCATTCAAGTTTACCACCAGAGATGAAAATGGCAGGGGTAGCCACGATGAATTCACACTTTGAATTGTACCCCGTAAGCTTGAAACCTGTGACGACGAAGAGTAGTATATAAAAGGGTTCCCTTAATGTCATGCGATCGAAGACAATTCCTCAAAGTCTCAGCCATAACCGGGTTTGCCCTCAAGACGGGTCTCTTTGGAGGGGATACCCGGGCTGCAGCTGGACCCACTCTTAGCATTGCCCGCTACAAGACCTCGCCAGCTGGACCAGACGGTGTTGCAGAGGAAGCTCGTGCCTTAGCACGCCAGGCTATCTCTGCTCTGGGAGGGATGAACCGGTTTGTCTCCCGGGGTGATGTGGTCTGGGTAAAACCCAATATTGGCTGGGACCGCCGGCCCGAACAGGCAGCCACAACCAATCCCGATGTGGTCGCCGCCATTGTGGAATTGTGCTACCAGGCCGGCGCCGGCAAGGTGCTCGTCAGCGACAACCCTTGTCACTCTGCCTTGCGAACCTTTCCCCGTAGCGGGATCCAACAGGCCGCTGAAAAAGTCGGAGCTCAAACTCTGTTCCTGGATGAACGGAAATTCCGCAAGATGGCAATAAAGGGAAAGGTCCTGACCGAGTGGGAACTGTATGCCGACATGATTGAAGCAAACAAGCTGATCAACGTCCCCATAGCCAAACACCATAGTTTGTGTAGGGCCACCCTGGGGATGAAGAACCTGATGGGGATAGCTGGAGGCGCGCGGAATCGCTTTCATCAGGACATCAGCAGAACGCTGGCTGACCTAGCCGCCTTCATCCGACCGACCCTGGTGGTCTTGGATGCGGTTCGGGTGTTGACCGCCAACGGACCTACCGGCGGGAACCTGGCGGATGTGAAACGCAAAGACACAGTGGTCGCAGGCACTGATCAGGTGGCTGTGGACGCAGTCGGTGCCACGCTGCTGGGATACAAACCGGAAGAAATTGGCTACATTACCGAGGCCAGTTCCCGCGGCCTGGGGAACGTCAATTTCGAAGCCCTTTCCCCGCGACGCCTCGAAATTTAGGAAAGCTCAAGAACCATGGCAAAGACTAGGACCTCGCGGCTGGTATGGCTGAGGAGACTAACCCAGACGTCCTTTTTAGTCTGGTTCTTCTACTTTTTCCTGCAGGCAACCTACCACCCTATCAACCGAACGGGCGGGCGAGTAACGTTATTTTTCGAGCTGGACCCTTTGGTACTCCTGACCATTTTGTTAGCCACTCATACCTTTGTGGCTTCACTGCTACTGGCCCTGGTCACTTTAAGTGTCACCGTGTTGTTTGGCCGGTGGTTTTGCGGCTGGGTGTGCCCGTTCGGTACTTTGAATCATTTCTTCACCAGCCTTCGTGGGGGCCGCCTGAAGGAGAAGCTGGGAGTTGGCGGCTACACCCGATGGCAAAGGACCAAGTATTACCTCCTGGTGTTCCTTCTGGTCAGTTCGGTCACAGGGTTCAATCTGGCAGGGTGGCTCGATCCCTTCTCCTTCCTATTCCGCTCTCTGGCGACTGCTATTTTCCCTGCTCTTCAATCCGGCATTCAGGGATGGTTTGGATGGCTTTACCAGGTCAATCCGGGAATTGGAACAATACGAGTGACCTCCGTCTCCGAACCCGTCTATGAATTCCTGCGACGATACTTCCTTGCCATCGAGCAACCTCATTACTTCGGTGGATTGCTGCTCGGACTTCTGTTCTTCGTCGCCGTGGGATTGAATTTCTATCGCGCTCGCTTCTGGTGCCGCTACATTTGTCCGCTGGGCGCCTTGCTCGGCCTGGTCGGAAAGAACCCGTTGGTACGGCTGGTGAGAGACCCCGATCGATGCAATGATTGCCGGCTTTGCTTGTCCGATTGCCAGGGAGGGGCAGAGCCTCATGCACCCAGTGGATGGAAACCGTCAGAGTGCTTTTTCTGCTGGAATTGCCAGTCGAAATGCCCGACCGAGGCCATCTCCTTCCACCTCGAAGTACCCGAGGAGAAACGGCCATGATCAAAGAGTGGGTCCGCTGGTTATGGTGCTTTTTCCATCCGCCTCGCCAATCTCGCCTGGACCTCAGCCGGCGCCTTTTGCTCACCAGTGGACTGGCTGGACTTGGCGGGGGCCTGTTGTTCCGAGCGGGTGCCAAGGGCCAGGGTCGTTCATTCAATCCCCGGTTGATTCGTCCCCCTGGTGCTCTTCCTGAAGAGGATTTTCTGGCCCGCTGTATCCGTTGTGGTGAATGTATGAAGGTGTGCCCCACGAATGGCGTTCATCCGACCTTGCTGGAAGCCGGGCTGGAAGGGTTGTGGTCCCCGGTCATGAAGATGAAGATCGGGTACTGTGAGTATGAATGTACCCTCTGTACCCAAGTTTGTCCGACCGACGCCATTAAGGAATTAGCCGTTGAGGCAAAGCAGCAGGTCAAAATTGGATTAGCTTTCGTGGACAAGAACCGATGCTTGCCTTATGCTTTTGCTCGATCCTGCATTGTTTGTGAGGAACACTGCCCTACCCCCAAGAAAGCAATCTGGTTCGAGGAAGTTGAGGTAATGAACCGACAGGGACTGATGACAAGAGTGAAACAGCCTCACGTCGACCCTGAATTGTGCATCGGTTGTGGCATTTGTGAGAATAAATGCCCGGTAGCCGATCAGGGCGCGGTGTACGTTACCAGCGTGGGAGAAACCCGCAACCCCAGGAATCAGATTCTACTGACCAGTACCTCCGGTGCAGATGCCTACCAATGACCGACCCTCAAGTCTTTACGGAACTGCGTGAAAGTTCCCCGTGCCCTTTTCAAGTCTCCACCGTGGGAGAATTGGTTGTTCTAAACCTGCCACAAATTCCCCCCCCTCAATAGCTTTCAAAAACCTGCCGTCTCTTTTCATGGATTCGATTAGCAGCTAGAATAACCCCTGAAGTAAACGAGTCAGCAGCTGTTCGAATCCTCCTGATATGAACAGGCCCCTTAATATAGGCAGAATCCTGTTTAGGATCTGTCTAATTGCAGTAGCTGTATCAAGTGGGATATTTCAGCTCATTGGCAGTGGTAATGAAGCCTCTACCGGATACGACCCGGTGGTATTTCAGCTTTGGGACCTGCCAGGGATTCACTTCGTCACCAATTCCCACCGCACACCGCACAAGCATCAGCCCGAAACCATGGTCTCGGGGGTGGCGGTGTTTGACTTTAATAACGATGGACTCCTCGACATTTATGCCGTCAATGGTGCCACCATGCCCGGTCTGGAGAAAAACCATGAGGTTTACTACAACCGCCTTTTCAAAAACAAGGGGGATGGCACTTTTGAGGATGTGACCGAAAAAGCCGGTGTTCGAGGAAAAGGCTACAATCTGGGCGTAGCTGTCGGAGATTACGACAATGACGGATGGGCTGACCTGTTTGTGGCAGGACTGCGGGAAAACATCCTCTACCACAACAATGGAGACGGGACTTTCACCGATGTGACATCGAAAGCCGGCCTGGCACTGCCAGACCTGGAATACAAGACGCTGTGGTCCGTGGCTGCCGCCTGGGTGGACTATGACAAGGATGGGTGGCTGGACTTGTTCGTTTCGAATTACTGTGTCTGGGACCCGGATAAGGAACCGATTTGCAGGGACACCGGCCAACCTGACTACTGTCATCCTCGCCTCTACCATGGTTTGCCTGATTCTTTGTTTCACAATAACCACGATGGAACGTTTACTGATGTTTCTCGGGCCTCAGGAATACGCAAGTCCATTGGCAAAGGGATGGGAATCGGTGTAGCCGACTTTGACGGCGATGGCTGGCCTGACCTGTTCGTGGCCAATGACACATCCCCTAATTTCTTGTTCAGGAATCTGGGGAATGGGACGTTCTCCGAAATTGGAGTAGAGGCCGGCGTGGCCTATACCGACCGGGGACTGGCCGTCTCCGGAATGGGCGTGGATGCCAAGGACCTTGACAACGACGGCCGCCCGGACATCTTTGAAACAGCACTTGTTGGGGAAACCATGCCCTTCTTTCACAATCTCGGAGACCACCTCTTCGAAGACAAAACCCTGGTTAGTACCCTTGCTGCTGCCACTCTTTCCAAGACGGGCTGGAGCAATGGAGCCTTTGATTTTAACAACGATGGGTGGAAGGACTTGTTCGCTGCGTTTGGGGATGTCATGGATCCTGCGGGAACGTTTAAAGACCGAGTCCCCCAGCATTGCGGCATTTTCGTGAACTTGAAGAACGGGAAATTTGCCGATGCCGCGGCTACAGCTGGAGCAGAGTTTTTGGAGCGGAAGGCGGTTCACCGCGGAGCCGCGTTCGGCGATATCGACAACGACGGCCGGATTGATGTGGTTGTCACAGCGCTGGACGGCCCCATGGTGGTATGGCACAATGTCTCTCCTGCCCCGAATCACTGGATCTTGATTTCCACGACGGGAAGTAAGAGCAACCGCGATGGCATGGGAACCAAGATTAAAGTCGTGACAGACTCCGGGGTCCAGTATAACCAGGTGAATACTGCTGTCGGTTACGGGTGCGCCTCAGACCGCCGTGTTCATTTTGGCCTGGGGAAAGACACACTGATCAAGGAATTGATACTGACCTGGCCCAGTGGCACTGTACAAAAGCTTGAAAACGTCAAGGCCGATCAGATTATCGCCCTCAAAGAGCCCTGACTTCTGATGCGATTGCACTGACTCTATATGCTAACCACCAAGACACCAAGACACTAAGGCAGACCCGATGTTGCCGATTTGCCAATATCATGGCTTCCTCAGTCCTGTCATTCATTCAGCGGATCACCACAGAGGCACAGAGACCATAGAGTCGGAAATCCCAGGCAATTGATGGCCTTCAGACTCATGATGGTCCGATCAATTCACTGCTAGAATTCCCATTTTACCCCCAGTCGAAATACCCTCGGGTTTAGTACTTCCAATGGTACCCGGAGGGGGAAGAGTAAGCCAGAGAGGTCGTACTCTTGCAGGTCGTTGTTCTGGTTAAGCAGGTTAAAGATATCGAGGAAGGCAGAGAGTTTGTGTCGGCCAAGGTTCCAATCTCTGGCGATGCGCTGGTCGATGGTCAGATTGTACTCGGTCCTGACTCCCACGGGCTCGCCTCGGGGAGTGGCCATTATGAAGATGGGGCCCTGATTCAATCCGGTAACGACCAACCGACGCCCATAAGGTAGACCGTCGTAATACTTGATGACCGATCCCCAATAGATCCCCCAAGGCAATCGACCATAAGCGGAGATCTTTCCCACATAAGCGCGATCGAAGAAAAGTCGGCCGCGGTTGTTTAACAGGCTGTTGGGATCGTCAAAGAGGCCACCAATCACGCCAGTGTCGTTTTCAAATTCGCTGTTACCCGGGCTGGCAGGGCCGACGGCCTTGTATGCAGTAAAGGAGACAGACAAATACCAGCCTTCTCTCAAATCCTTTCGGAGGTCAGCTTCCAGCCCTTTATAGACGGAGCTAAAGTCAGGAGGGTTAGTCAGCAGGAAACGATCTTGACCGAACGTGGACGGCTCCTGGTTGAACACAGTCAGGACCTGATCGTCGGCTGTTCCAGGCAAATTGTCATCTCCCCGATCCTGGATCTGCACGGGGACAAAAGCTGTGGACGGGACTCCAACGTTGACGGTTTCTACCAGTCTCTTGTCATCGCGGCGGAGAAATCTTAGACTGGTATGAAACTGGTGGGGGAGATGCTGCTCCACCCCAATGACCCACTCGTCGGAATAGGGGCGTTCGAGTTGCGAGTCGATGGACGAATAGGGTCCTCCGAAGACGCGCAACAGTTGGCCTTCCTCGCCTGCTTGAAAAAATCCATCGTGGTTCCTGTCTTGCCAGACAAATACACTCCCGCCCACGCTGTTGGGATTGGCATAAATCGCATCACTGGCTGGGAGCAGATGGTAGTAGCGAGCAAATGATGCAAAGACCCGAGTGCCGTCACCATAACGCTTCAGAATTGGAATCGCCAGGCCTGCGTGCGGAGCGAGGCTGGTCCAGGAGATGACTCCGGGAGCGCCGCCAAATTCACGGGCTGGTGCATAGGTCCCCGCACCAGTGGTCTGAGAAGGCAGGAATGCGTTGCTCGAATCGAGTGTCAATCCAAACCGGAAGAACAAACGGGAACCCAGTTGGAAATGGTCGTCGAAGTAGACGGAGAATTCACGCAATCGGTACTTGGCACTGCTCGGGGTATTGTATTCGATGACCTCGGCAGGAACATCCGTTGGATAAAATAGCAGTTGCACATCCTTGAACACCCTGTTGGATTCAGTGGCCTTCGATTCCTCCAGATCCGCTCCGAAACTTAGCCAGTGAGTCCAGCGATCGCTGAAGAAGAGGCGCCTGGTTTGCCCCTGACCCTGGAGAGAAAAGCGACTGCGCGCCGAATCGGACTCCATTGGGGCTGACCCCTTCATTTCCCCCGTGAACATCTGCATCTGGTTGGGTTCGCTAACACCATGTTGAAATGTGTCCGTGGGTGAAGTGTGGGAGAATCCACCACTGACCTCCCACACGGTGGCCGGACTATGCTGGTGAGTCCAGTGTCCCTGGACGATCTCAAACCGGTCGTTCCCGCGAAGAGTGGCTGAAGGGGCAATGTTGGGCCTGGCACCCAGGTTGGAATTGTTCGCCACTTGCCCACTGACTAATATTGCGATCTGGTTCCGAGGACTGAATCTGCCGTCCAAGCGAAGCAGACCGGAATAAACGCTCGTCGTAGGAATAGCGGAAAAGTCAGGTATGACCTTAGTTAGATGTTGGAGGGCAAACGAGGAGAAGAAAGACCAGCGATCGGTATGCGGCACCGATCCGCCCAAGGCAAATTGGCCCTCGCCGAAATGCTGGAAATGAGGGGTGGTCGTGAACCCAAAGCTCTGGAGTCTGTCGTCCAAATTGCTGTTTTGAAATGGTAGACCGAGATAGTATCCCTCGGCCATACCATGAAGGTTTGCCCCGCCTGCGAGGCTCACCAGGTTGAACGACGCTCCAGGAGCACGAACGTCCGACAAGTGGGAAGACGTGTCGGCCTGAAATTCCTGGAGAGTCCCAAAATCCGCATAAACTAAAGGTTTTCCCGTTTGGAAAGGGTCAGTAACGTTTATTCCATCAAACTGGTACTCATTCTGGGTCCATGAGCCCCCATGCGCTCCAACCAGCCCAATGGTTCCGGTTGTGATCCCGCCTTCGTCCACTCGATTCGTGACGCTGGATAACGCTTGGTTTTCCAGGAGGGCCCAAATGTTTCGGGCACTGGGGAGATAATCCAATTGCCAACGTCCAAATGTGCTGCCATTGGCTGAACCCCAGAGATTCAGCGGCGCTCCAGGCCAATCAACAGCGATTGGTGACTTGTCATCAGAAAGGCCCTTTCGCATTTCGAGGGGGACAATACTGGTTCGGCCACTTTCTACTCTCACTGGTTTGACAACGGTGATGAAATACCCTGGTTTCTGGAACCTCAATTCATAGATTCCTGGCTGCAAGGCAAGGAACTGATAGTCTCCCGACTTGTTTGTTGAGACCTGGTTGAGAACTGCCCCTTCCAGGGGGCTGAGGTGGATTTCAACCTCCGTAAGAGCTTGGGCACTTTCTGAGTCCTTGACGTTTCCAGTAATGACCCCTTGAGGAAATTGAGCGTGCAGGATTTGGGCATGCCAGCAGGCCCCCGTCAGCAGAACCACGAATAAATGGCGGACGTGGACGATCAGAAAATGTCTGTCAATCTCGCGGGCTTGACTCATGATCTCCTCTCAGGTCACCGCTGCCCGATACTGAGGAAATCTTAAGGGTCTAGCGGCAGACTAGACGAACTGAGTCGTGGCAAGTGGTTTAGATGCATCCTTTGTTAACTCACTCCCTAACGTGATTGCGGATTTCACTTACCTGTATTGTAATGCAATCCTGAAGTCACTGAAACCCCCTAAGGACTTTCAAACCCGGGGCAGACTTTTAGACTATCCAGAGAAGACAATACTGCTTCAATTGCATTGGGCATGAGGAATTCCCTGAAAGCATTTTTCATCGTTTTCCTTCTGGTTACCGTTGGCCCTGCCCGGCGTTTCTCCTCTCAGGCGGGACCGCAGCAGCGATCCACAATAACATCCTCATGGAGGCCAAACTGTCCGACGCAGGGAATAGGCTATGTTGGGGCGAAGTCCTGTGCTGAATGTCACGACGATGTGTACTCCCGGCAAACGGTCACGGTAATGAATAGAGCGCTTCAAACCGCAGCAGACAGGTTTGAGATTTGTACTCTTGTGCTTTGTTCGCCTTGCAATCCTATGAGATAATGCCGTTGCAGAATATCCATATATAGACTCCAGGAGACAAATCCATGATCAAGGCCACCATTCACGGTGAGGTCATCTACCCATCGGCCGAAACTCTGGCCGGTGCGCGGGTTCAGGATTGGGAATCGATGGCAGAGGAGGTAGCGCGGGACCCACAGGCCTTCTGGGCCAAAGAAGCCTCGGAACTGCATTGGTTCGAGCCTTGGCAGAAGGTCTTTGATGACTCCAACCGCCCTTTTTTCAGGTGGTTTGTAGGTGGCAAGACCAATATCGCTTACAACTGTCTGGATCGGCATACAGCCACTCCCCATCGCAACAAACTGGCATTGCTGTGGGAGGGGGAGAACGGCGATTTCCGCTCTTTCTCCTATTTTGCATTGCGCCGGGAGACTTGTCGATTTGCCAATGTCTTGAAGAGCCTGGGAGTAAAGAAAGGAGATCGGGTAACCTTATACATGGGACGAGTCCCTGAGCTCGTCATCGGTATGCTGGCCTGTGCGCGCATTGGGGCTGTCCATTCTGTGGTATTCGGAGGATTCACGGTGGAAGCGCTGCACGAGCGGCTCGAAGACAGTCAGTCGAAAGTTCTCATTGTCACTGATGGGGCTTGGCAGCGGGGGAAGCAGATTTCCTTGAAGGCCATAGCCGATGAGGCGCTTCAGCGGGCCGCGACTGTGGAGAGCGTACTGGTGGTGCGGAGGACCGGCCAGCCGGTCAACATGGAGTCGGGACGGGACATGTGGTATCACGAATTGATGGCTTTGCCCATCGCTTCCGGACAATGCTCTTTGGAAGTGGTCGATGCGGACGATCCGCTATTCTTGCTTTACACTTCAGGGACCACTGGAAAACCTAAGGCCATCCTGCATACCCACGGTGGCTACATGGTGGGAATCTATTCCAGCCTGAAGTATACCTTTGACGTCCGCGAAGAGGATCGGTACTGGTGTGCTGCCGACCCCGGATGGGTCACCGGTCACAGCTACATCACATACGGACCCTTGTTGAACGGATTGACGGAATTCTTGTACGAGGGCGCCCCGACCTATCCTTATCCTAATCGCTGGTGGCAAATGATCGAGAAATACGGCATCAATATCCTCTATACAGCTCCCACTGCGATTCGTGGCTTGATGCGGTTTGGAGAAGCCTGGCCCAACCGCCACGACTTGAGTTCGCTGCGCCTGTTGGGATCAGTGGGGGAGCCCATTAATCCTGAAGCTTGGCGCTGGTATTACCGGGTCATCGGCAAGGAGCGCTGCCCGATTATGGACACCTGGTGGCAGACCGAAACCGGCATGTTCATGATCACCCCGCAGCCCTCGACCCCGCTGAAGCCGGGCTCTGCCACTCGCCCGTTTCCTGGCGTCGAGATGGACATTCTGAGCGAACATGGCCACCCGGTAGGTCCCAACGAAGAGGGTTACCTGGTCATGAAAACCCCTCCGCCCGCATTTATGCGCACCATCTACAGGGATCCTGATCGTTACGTTAACCAGTACTGGACTAGATTCCCCGGCTATTACATGACCGGCGATTCCGCCCGGCGCGACGAAGACGGCTATTACTGGATCATCGGGCGGGTAGATGAGGTGATCAAGGTCTCCGGTTACAGACTGGGCACTGCTGAGATCGAGAGCGCGCTGATCACCCATCCGGCCGTGGCCGAAGCCGCGGCTATTGGCTTACCGCATGAACTCAAGGGACATGCCATCCAGGCCTATGTAGCGCTGCGAACCGGCCATGAGAAAAGCGATCGGCTTGCTGAAGAACTCCGTCAGCATGTGGCTCATGAAATAGGTCCTATCGCCAAACCTGATCACATCAATTTTGTCGATTCACTTCCCAAAACCCGGAGTGGCAAAATCATGCGTCGTGTCCTGAAGGCGCGGGCCTTGGGCGAGGACCCGAAAGATTTGAGTACCTTGGAAGAATAAGCGGGTCAAGATTGATTCTCAGTCCGCGCTGGGGGGCTTCTATGTCAATGGCGTGAGGGCTCCGGCCCGCATTCACTTGAGTTTACCGACAAGCAGACAGACTAATCCTGCACCATTCCTTCCTTCTGCGTTCCGTAATTATGGTCAGCAATCTGGACTCTCTCTCATAAGAATGCGAGATTGGAGGGCCAAACCCCAGAGCGGTCCTGGTATTTCCTGGAGCTTGCCCGACATCTGCACTTGAGACCTTCCAGCTTGCAGCGTGAGCTAAAGCAACTCACAGAAGCCGGCATCCTTAGACGGCAGGAGGATGGAAACCGTGTCTATTTCCAGGCAGACACCAGCTGTCCGGTTTTCCAGGAGTTGGCGCAGATCTTTTTCAAAACGGCGGGAGTCGTCGAAGCACTTCGAACTGCCTTGGAACCTTTGCAGAACGAGATTGACATAGCTTTTGTTTATGGCTCGATAGCCAGCTCTTCTGAACGATCCTCTAGTGACATCGATCTTATGGTCATCGGTTCAGCGCCCCTTTTCAAGATCGCTCCACTACTTCGAGATCTGGAAGGGCGGGTAGGCCGTGCCATCAATTCGACTGTCTATGCCGAAGATGAATTCAAGAGACGGTTACAACGGGAAAATCATTTCTTGACCAGCGTGCTTCGCAAGAAACCGCTTTTTATCAAAGGAAGCGCAGATGAGCTGGGAAAGCTTGCTACAGGCGCAGAAAGTCAAACGACACCGCACAAGCAGGCAAGAACTCGAGGGCTTACGAGACGTCGTTGAGCGCGACTTGCAGGGTGCCGCGATCAAAGCACTTTCGGCCGATCGTCGCTTTGCCACCGCCTACAATGAGCATTAAAAGCGTGGAGTGTTTCATCTACAGAATTTCGTAAAGCTTTATAGAATTTCGGATGATTGTTCGATTTCGGCGCTCCCGATAGGGTTTACACATCTTGGTCTTTAGAATTGTAAGATATTGTAAATAAAAAACCTAACACAAAGGCACAGCGAACCTGCAGGTACCTGAAGAAATGGAACAAAAGGTGCTGACATTTCTGTGACAATTCTTTTGAGTTGTCGATTCTCGGGTACTTTTCCCAAATGGCTCTTCCGTCTACCGGGGTGATCGCTACGGCCCCATCGTACATTCGGTCCGCAAGAACAAGTCAATCTTGCCAGCGCCGAGTTCTTAGGAACGGTGAACATCAACGGAGATCCGCAACATTTAATAATGCAAGTTCCACTGGAAGCGTCAGGGAGCATTTATCAAAAATCATCCGCAGCATGCGCGGACTGGGAGGAGTTGAGATGAATTCATATCGAAATCGCGAAAATTCTGGCCTTTTCTCGCACGGAAGACTCTGGAGCGTTCTGGTCGCCCTGGGCGCTCTCTGTGCTTTCTTTGTTCTGCTATCCCCGCCTGCGTTCGCCCAGGGGGCCGCAGGCAGCATCTCGGGCGTGGTGCGCGACGCGAGCGGCGCAGTGGTACCAGCCGCGTCGGTGACCATAACCAACACGGCGACGGGCGTGACCACGCCGACCCAGACGAACGCCGAAGGCCTGTATACTTTTCCCTACGTTCAGCCAGGCGTCTACGATCTCACCGTCAGCGTTCCCGGATTCCAGACGTTGAAGAAACCGGGAGTGATCGTGAATGTGACGGAGCGTGTGCAGGTAAGCTTCGATTTGAATGTCGGCAAGGTCGAACAGACCGTCGAGGTCACGGCCGAGACGTCATTGCTCGATACCTCCACTGCGACGGCGGGCCAGACCATCGACCGGAGGTTCGTGAACGATTTGCCGCTTTTGAACCGCACAGCGCTTGACCTGGCATACCTTGCGCCCGGAACCGCTCAGGCGCCTGGTAGTGCTTATGGCACAGCTACGCAGACCAGTACAACCTCTTACCAGGGGGCCAACAACTTTGTTTCTAATGGAAGCCGCAATCAGACTTCCGATACGCTA
>DATKMG010000436.1:0-3353 GCA_035541995.1 Terriglobia bacterium | reverse complement strand
ACTCCTGAGGCCGGAAGGTCTCTGAGTTTGACTGTGGGCATGCTTATATAGCCCAGGCGAAGGTAATCTCCCAGTTCGCGGCCTTCGTGCAGTGGACGAGGGGAGTCCACCTCGGCATTTTTCGCCATCGCCTCGTAGGCTTTGACATAGTCAAATCCGGATAGTCCTTTAATTGCGGCATCGGCAATCACGACATCGGAATTCGATCCCCCCTGGGTCATTCCATTCGTTCCTGCAATCCGTGCGTCAGGCATCCATCCGGTATGGAGATAGGTGTCAATCAATGACCGAATCATGTCCCTTTCCCGCTCCGGTTCTACAACAGTCAACAAGGGGTTCAATGTCCGAAAGGTGTCCCAGAGGCAATAGAAGTCCTCGTAATGGGGCTCGTCAGATGTCCACCACATGTTCTCGCCCGTAAGATCATGTGGCATGTAATGGGCTCTGAACAGGCACGAGTAAAACAGCTGCCGCTGGGAATCAGTTCCACCATAGACTTGAATCCGGGAGAGGGACTCGGTCCACAAGCGTTCGGCCTTTGACCGAATTCTCTCGAAATTCCAGTCAGGGATCTCCTGATCGAGATTCGTGCTTGCCTTCTTAGTGCTAATGAAGGAAATCCCCACCTTTAAATGGACACGTGTCCGTTTCCTGGATTCAAAGGTGAAATAGGACCCGACCCGTTCCCCGTGGGCCGATTTTGATTGAGGAGAGATAGCCCCGTCTATCCAGGTCCCCCATCTGACCGGTTTAGGATCCACCTCAGCCGCGAAGTGCAGAGTGTACGGTGCAGGATTCCAACCTCCTACAAAGTGCCCTGTGCCCTCAATCCTATTGGGCGCAATTATTCTAACCTGGCAGTCTACCGGTTTTTGTCGGTGCTGAATCAATTGCTCGACGCTAGTCTTGATCAGTGAGCTCACATCAATAAGTAGATGCGCTTGGTCAGCGACTGGAAAAGTATAGCGATGCATTCCGGCCAGGCGCGTTGCAGTCAATTCCGCTATGATCCCCGATTTTGACAGTTTCACCATGTAATAACCGGGAGAAGCCCTTTCCTCAGACTTCTGGGAACTGAGCTCAGACAAACGCATTTTCCCAACAATGGGAGTTACCTGGAAATTCCCATACTTGCTGGCCCCTCCCGTTCCACTGACATGAGTGTGGCTGAACCCCACAATCTCGGCAGCAGAGTTGTAGCCCGAGGTGGTTTGATCCAGGGTGTCGGCACAGATGCGAACAAAGCCGAATGGTACGCCTGCCGCCGGTGTGGTGTTGCCGCCATTGTCTACGCCCAAGAAAGGATCAACCAGCTCAATGGGCGGCCGCCTGGCAGGCTGCGATTGGGCAAAGAGGAAGGCCGGGCCGGGTTCTTGAGACAAGCAACCGATCAACAGCAGGCCGACAAGATATCTCTGTTTCTGGCACATCATCAGGTTGTTCCGCCATTTCTAACCCGATCCCAGAAGCTCTTGGCTATGAATCCTCGGACTTCCACCGACGGGCGGAGCTCCAGGTAGTGACTGAACAAACGCAAGTACAGTTCCCGCTGTCCGGGCGGCGGAAGCTCGTAAAGCTTCCGGACTAAGGCTGCCTCCATTTCGGGAGTGACCAGGACCACCGGGGCAACGACGGTCCTGTCGGGAACCTCGGTCCACCACTCGACTCGCTGGAAATTACGAAGATACCAAGGCAGCGGCCATAGATTTTTTTGGCTATAGATCTGAACGCGTAAATTGTCGCCTTCATGACTTGTCTTAGCCAGTTCTTTCAGCTTGTCCCTGACCGTAAAGACATCTGAACTGGTATGCGCATAAACATAAGGGTTGGAGGGACTGGCGAAATATTTGTAGTTTGCCAGCACTGATTGGCAAAAAAGGTGAAGGGCTCCAGCAGAGAGAATCATACCGCCCAACCACACTGCCCTGGTTCGCAAAAGAAATGCAAACACGACAACGATTCCGGTTCCCGCGAGGAGAATCATGGCATGGAGGAATCCGATGAGACACCATGGTGTCTTGTAAGGGATTACCGAGTAAGCCAGCGTCATGAGGATTGTGTAGAACAACAATACGTGGAGTAAAAACGCCCTATGTGTGGGGGCTTTCCAATCGCGAAGAATATTCCATCCGCCCAGCGCGGCCAGAATAATTATGAATGCCTCGCTCCAAAAAATACCTGGACCTTCCTTAAAAAACAAAAGCAGGCTAAGGTAATAATGCCAAGGGTGAATGTGAAACGAATCGTGGCCGGACCTTTGGAGGTAATTGGAGTACGCTATCAGAAAATCTTTCAGTCCAGCGGGGTGCTTCAGGAAGGAGCTAAAGAAGAGAATCACCACTCCGAGGGTCGCCAGCAGGAAACCAATCCCGTGGCGGATTCGAAGGAGAGCAGGGGGCGAGCCAGAATGGAGATCGCTTAAGGGGGGCGCGGATCCTTTCACGGGCAAAACCTCGGTTGGCTGTCTGTGCCGGAAACAAATCGCCAGAATTAAGGCGACCGACAATGATCCAATAGAAATGAAGGCCGTCTCTTTGGTAGCCAGCATCAAGCCGGCTGAAACTCCTCCCGCTACCGCCCAGAAAAGCCGGGGTCGACTGAAATAGAAGAAACAGCAGACAATCAGTCCGGCAGCAAAAAAAGTTAAAAGCATCTCATGGATATAATAGCGGCTGTAGTATGACATAGCCGGCGAGATCGCTGTGAGCCCGGCGCACGAGGTCGCTTCCGAAAAGGTAAGGGCATCCCTAAAAAAGTACGGGACCAAGACAAGGAGAAATCCCAGCATCGCTGGTACCCGCCGAAGGATCATTTCATCGAGATCCCGGTAATTGGTGACTCCCGCAAGCCAGGCCGAGGGCAAGGTCAGGTAACTCAGGGTGGGTCCATGGTAGTTGTGAGGATCGTATCGGTATTCGCCGGTTTCTAACAAGGTGCCGAATTTGTCGGCTTGGATTGCTTCGTCCGCATGCATGGGACGAATGTCCAGCCGTGGCCATCGAAGTCCGCCGGCGACTACAATAATAGCGAACAGCAACGCGTAGCGGAGAAGCTTCATTTTGCGGGTCGTCCCCAGACTTCGACCTCCACATAATGATTCAGGTCATTGACATTGTTTCCGTTGCTAAAGAGCCTGACATAGCGGCCTATGACCCCTTTTGCGTCGATGAGCTTGCCTTCGTAAGTATCAAAGTAGTTCAGGTCTTTCCCGGCACCCAGACCGGCCGTATTGTCGTTGTCGTTGTTAAACACAGTCTGAACATTCGTGATGAAATCCGGATCGTCGGCCACCTGGACAATGACATCGAAGTAAACTCTGGCTTGTTTGTGAAAGTGCCAGACCAGGAGGGCGA
>DATKMG010000435.1:0-5270 GCA_035541995.1 Terriglobia bacterium | reverse complement strand
GAATTTCCCAAACCCCTTGCGGCAGTTTGTCGACGAACAAAGCCACCTTGCGATCACGCAACTCCTGGTACACCCAGCGTGAGCGGCCGGTGTAATCGTCCTGTTCGACATTGGCATTCGGTGTGGATTCCTTGTAGCCTTTCCGATCAATCGTTCCTGATTTCAATTCCTTGGCAAAGAGCGGGTCCCCGCTACGAACCTGAACGGCTTCAAACCCGGCCGGTTTGAGGTCCTCGAAAACCAAATATTCATAGTTGTTCTTAGCTTCGACTGTGACGACGACCTCTGCACGTTCTCCACTCTCGACGGTTCCCCTATCCATCAATGGCAGGCGTTGGGACACAAAGCCTTTCAACAAGGTGGGCTTGTTCATCAGACGGTAATATTGCCGGCGCACAAACAACTCACCCCCTGCGGCAGTGACAGGCTCTTCGAGGCTGAAGAACGTAGCCTGAACGGCAAAATACAACGGCCCAGTTCCCGCCTTGCGTGAAATCCGAAACTCATTCCTGCCGCTTTTCAGGAGTTGGCGGTCAACAGTCCAATGGCTTGGTCCTGATAGGATATCACTGGGGGCGACTTTCCTTCCCCCAACACGAGACCCATTGACCAAGATTTCATAGTCCGCTTCTGCCGCCAGTTCTCCGCTCCTGCGCAGGTAATCAGTCATCGACAGGACCACGATGGCGGTGTCCCGGGTGTTGCTCCACTGAGCGCCACGGCGGTTCTTAACCAGCCAGTTCATTGTGGGCTCAACCAGCTTGTTCTGCGGATCAATCGCCATTAAGGCGCGCAGGACAAAGGCGGTGCTCTCGACTCCACCATCGGACCAGCGCCAGTAGATGCCATCTTCACCCCAGTGGGCCGTTGCCATGGTCTCAGATTGAGAGGACTGCTCGCCCCGTAAAATCACAGAGACATCGGGCTTGGAATCGAGCTTCACTCCGTTTTCCAAGTTTTCAATCAGTGTTTTGGCTTCATCATGGAACCCATAGGAGTGAGCAGAAAGAGCCAACAAAGCCCGAGTATATGCATTGAGCTGGTCCCGATTCGCCCACAGGTTCTTATATGCCCGCTTCTGATTTGGGCTCACAGTACCCGAACCTGAAGCAGCATAGTACGTGGCCAAAGAATGTAACATCCAAGCTTGCAGGTCCGGGTTATTTTCCTGCTCCACCAATTCCTTGTCCAAGAAGCTCACCCCACGCTCGAGAACACCCGATTTCAATGAGATGCTTCCCTGGTGGGCCAGTGTCAGTCCCCACACCACATAGGCACTCATGAAGTGGTCGCTCTCCCCTTGCTTCCACCACCCCCAACCGCCATCGCTGTGCTGGAAGTCATAAAGCCGATCCTGACCCTGCCCGATCATTTTTTCCAGATCATTCAGGTCCTTCTTGCCCGTGGGATGGGTTTGGCCGGTCGTTTCTGGCTCGATCCCACCAAAAATGTGCCCCATGACCTGCTCCGGCCTCAGGCCCAGGTCCTTGAGGGTCTTGACGACGATCGCCGCCGGCAAAAAACGGCTCATAGTCTGTTCGGTACAGCCGTAGGGATAGTCGATCAGGTACGGAAGCGCATCCAGCATGGTGACTGCGAGGCTGGGCGTTACCTGAATGTCGATTGATGTGGATTCCGGTTTTCGTTCAGCTGGCAGGTCCAGCTTGATAATGGCCTCGTTGCCCCGCAGCTTTCCAGACCTGGAGATGAACTTTTCGATGCCATGCTCAAATACCGGGAATTCCTTTTCCATAGCATCGGCATACTGGGCGCCTCGAGCCGTGACCTTCAGCTTCGCCGTCCCCTGTTTTTGAACGGAGGCGGTCCAGTCAATGCGGGCTTCTCCATTGCCTTTGATCTGGACAGGGGCCAACGTTTTCGAGCCTTGAAGAACCAAGCCAGATGCATCAAGGGAGGGAGTCACCCTCATGGGTGTATCCGTATTGTTGTTGATCACTCCTGAAATCGTGACGGTGTCACCCACCACAAAGAATCTCGGCGCCTGCAACCGGATCATTAGAGGTTGCCGAGTTCGCGTACCCGTGGAGGCGATACCGAACTGATTGGTTGAAGAGACCGCTCGGGCTGTGGCTTTCCAACTGGTCAAGGAATCGGGATACTTGAAGCGGACCGTAGCTTTTCCATCTTTATCCGTGGTGATATCCGGTTGCCAGAAGACAGTCGCCCTGAAGTCCGTGCGGACCTGAACGGCAGGTTCTACTCCTTCAGTCAGCCCCGTATATTGAGCCTGATCCGTGGCCATTTCTGCTGACACTTTCGAGTCACTCCGCATCATCCGTGCAGATTTGGCCACCAGAGTGGCCGGAGCGGCTGCGGGCATAGCTAGCCGGTTCACTGGCCCTCCCATGATTCCGCCAGCGACTCCGCCTACTATTCCTGCTGAAGAACGAAACGCCCTCCCTCCCACACCACCACCTTGCCCTGGTCCTATACCTTGGCCCAGTTCATTTTTCTCCATATCTGCGAGTACTCGGTCATCTAAAAGCTGGTCTTGGGGACCTTCGACCAATTTCACGTAAGATTTCATATTGAATGTGCTGCTTGTAGACACTTGATGCTGGCGTTTTCTCCCAAAAAAGAACTGCCTGGGATCACCGGCGTAGTCCTGTTGAATGTAAAAGACCGACTCATCAGCCACGCTCAATGCCACTTCAGTTGACACGGGTTCCCCTTCCGCATCCGTCGCAGTGATGCTGAGTATTCCATCCTCTTGCGGCTGGTACTCCGACCGGTCAGTCTTGACTTCCATTTTGAGGAATTGTTGGACTGGGGGCACAACCACCTGTTTGATGTCTTCGAAGATTTGTCGATCGCTGACCATCACAGCATTGAGAAAGATGTTGGGCACGTGCTTGTCTTCGATTGGAAGTTCCAACAGCTTGACGGTGCCCGTGACGTGAACGAGTTGGTAATCATAGAGGCCTTCTCCCTCAATACTGAAGAGAACATATCGATCCTGGGTGGGAACGTTGATCATGACTGCTGCAGTCTTTCCGGGCCTGAAGGTATCTTTATCCACGATGATTTCCAAACCCCCGTGTCGGTAACCCAGATCCGTCGTGGCATTGCGCGCCACCCAGACCGTGGTTTCTGCACGGATGGGTGCCAAGCCCGGGTCCTGGCTGGTCCAGCACATCCGGTAGTAACCTTCCTGCTCCGGGTTAAAGATGAACTGCGCTTCACCGGAAGCATCAGTCTTCACAGAACGAGTCAGGATCTCATCCTGTTGGTAGCCTCTAAACTTGAGCTGCCAGGGCTTTCTTCCGGGGGCGGGTAAGGGCGGGAAAATCTGACCCTTTTCCTGCAGGCGCCGCAGTTCTTCCCCTTTGACCTCATTCCCGTCCGGATCCAGCCAGATTTCAAACCAGTAATCCCGGGTCAGTTTGACCCGCCCTTCAACTTGCACAGGCTGTTCGTTGGCATCCAATGCCTTGATATTGAGGGTGACCTTGTCTTGCGGGCGGTACAGATTGTGTTCAGGTCGCGGGTAAACATAGTAACGTTGTCGCGTCACTCGGACCCGCTCGCTGGCCACGATCTCCCGCCGCGAAGCATCAGTGACCCGTGCTTCGATTCGGTATTCAAAATCCTGCTGGTTGTTGCGGGGTGTCTCGAATGACAACATGACCTTCCCTGTACTGTCGGTCTTGAGGGTTTCACGTTTGATGACCTGGCCATCTCCGCCGTAGTACTGTGAGCGAACATCGATGTCTTCATAGAACCAGGGATAGTCGCGCCAGGGGAACCACCAGTGGAAGAAAGGATTTTGATAGACCACGACCTCCACATTGGCGTTAGACACCGGACCTCCAAAGTAATAGTCGGCCTGAACACTGACTTCTACCGTGTCTCCCAAGCGGAACGTTTTCTTCTTTCCATCTTCTTCGGGGGTTTTCACACTGACTTTGAACTCGGGCAACTTGTATTCCTCAAGCCGGAACAGTGCAGCATTGCCAATCTGGCGATGTTTGCCTGCATCCCAAAAACTCACTGAATATTGCCCTAGAGGCATAGATTCGCTTAATTCGAGCGACCCCCAGCTACTTCCGAAAGAATTCAAAACAACCTTTTCTTCTTTGACTTTGGTTCCCCGAGGATCAATGATCTCGAACTCGATGGTTTGGCTGGCGGGAGTAGAATATGTTTGTCCATTGGTTCGCCGTGCCACGAACTTCCACTGCACTGTCTCTTTGGGCCGATAAGCCGGCCTATCTGTGAAGGCATAGATCCGCCAGGGTTGGGCGTCCTGGTAATATCCGGGATAGTAACCTATCGTGAAAGCTTGACGATCATTGATGGCGGCCGCGGCAAAAACTCCGTAATAAGACCCTGCAGGAGAGCGAAATACGGCAAGCCCATCCTTGTCCGTCTTGGCGGCCAAATCCTGAACTAAGACCCTTCCAGTGCCGGAAGCCATTTGCCAGATTTTTACGTTGGCACCTGCGACGGGTGCACCAGTCAGGGCATTACAGAAATAGGTCAAATCCTGATTTCCGGATCTCTTGATCACCAATGAGGTATCGGTAACCAGCAGGATGTCCCTGGACGACTTCCCATTGCCTGCAGCCTCTAACAGATAAGCTCCCATGGACAGCTTCTCCTCCAGATGGAGGCTCTCCTGCCCAGGCTTGAATTCACTCTGAGTCTCTGTCACCTTCGACCATTTTTTGACCAAGGTTGCCTGGCTCAGATCCACCCTCCGAAACCAATCAGAATCGATCGATTTCTCATTCATCCGAATATCCCTGAGAAGATCGATCTTATATATTGAAAAGTCGACTTTATTGATATTGCGCCAATTCAAGTGGTATTGAATCTCTGAGCCGGGTAGAAATACATTGGACACGTTGACCTGTAGTGCCGGCTCTGTGATGGTTCTGATCTGCTGTTCGGCCTGATCGTAGTACCGGGTCTCGCCTTTCCGAAATTCGCTCACCAGGCGGCGATAGAGTTCCAATGCCTTTACAAAGTCTGGCTCGGACCGCCACTGACCGTCTTCCAGCGCAAAGGCCCGCCCCTGACTGGCCATCCATTCACCATAGTTGAACAAAGCGTCATCGTACCAATCGGTGGATTTTCCTCCCCTCAACGCCGCTTCAAACTCATCAGGGACACGCTGTCTTCGTTCCCAATCGCCTCCCTGGCTACGAAGGGTCATCGCCAGCAGGTAATGAGCGCGGGCCTTGTCATTTCCAGTCTTGGCGACCTTGAGGGCATTCTCCAGGATTTCGAGCGGGATGTTGTTGCCA
>DATKMG010000434.1:0-6794 GCA_035541995.1 Terriglobia bacterium | reverse complement strand
ACACATGCTGAGCCATGGCAGTCATTCCCTGGGGAAGGCGCTTTTTCGCTAGTTGGCCGTAATAGCTGTTTGGACTGCGGCGCTGAAGCTGATAATAAATAGGGATCGCATCATCAATTTGGCCGAGCTTTTCCTTGCATCGTGCTGCCCAATAAATCGCACTGGTAATGTGTGGGGACTCACTAAAGCGAAGCGGATGCTCAAGGAACTTCTCGAGGGCTCGACCGTATTCATTACGCCGATAATATAGCCATCCCGTCCTCCAGTGTGCATCAGCAGAATGACTTCCGTTCGGAAAACTGTCTACGAGTTTTTCATAGGTTTCCAAGGCCCCCTTCAAATCCCGGTTTACTAAGTTGTAGTTGCCCAGGCTGAACAGAGATTCTTCGAACCACTTCGAGGCGGGGTATTTCTCCCCTAGTTCGTCGACCGCATTTCCGAAGGATTCCGCGTTATCCATCTTGCGATAGGCCTCGGCGATCGTAAAACAGGCCTGTGCCTGCAAATCCGAGTTTAGATTCTGAATACTCTTTAGGCGCTCGATGGCCTCAGTGTATCGACCAGTGCCGAAAAGGCAAATTCCTTCCCAAAGGAAATATTGCGGGGTTCTGCCGAGGCTTGAATCCGATTGCAGGACAGCCTGCAAGTCCTTCAATGCTTCGGAGTATTTCTTGGCCAGGTAGAGCCTTTCGATTCGTGCAGCTTTCCACTCGTCAGGGACTCCAACCATGAGGTCAAAATCAGGACGACTCAGGGAAGAGATCTTCTGTGCAACAGAGCCAGCCCTAATGGATAGTGGGAACAAGAAATAAAGCCGCCGGAAATGTTCGATAGCGAGGCTGGGTTGCCCGAGAATGTCTTGAGCGCAGGCAGCAAAGTACAGAGCTTCGGGATCTTCAGCCACGTTGGCAGAGAATTTCAAGGAGTCAAGGACCGCTTGAGGATCATTACTGTCTAAGCAGGTTTGCCGATATAATCCCAGCACTTTACTACGAAAAGGGCTATCTGGATATCTGGAGAGAAATACGTTGAGTTCCTGCTTGGCTTCCGTTTGGTGGTGGCTTCGATGAAGAGATTCAGCTCGATAATAGTGGAGATAATCTTCGATCGGGACGTTATATGCCGAAGCCTTGTTCAAGTAAGCGCTGGATTCTTCAAAACGTTCGTTCTGAAACTCCACATAGCCCAGCAGGAAAAAACCAAGCCCGGCAAGCTGTTTGTTCCTAGTCCTCATACAAAACGAGAGCAGGTTCTTCTTCTTGGCCTCACTCCGGCTGAAACTCTGAACCTCGCCACAGAGTTTTTGGAACTGGGAAGAATCCAATTCTTTGCTTAAAATTGCGGGGAGATACCAAGATAGGAATAGACAATGAAAAAGCAAGACACTTATCCGTTTCTTGGGGATTAACATGCCAATGAATCTCTTACCAATACTGTTTTTCTTAAGAACTTGGATAGCATCAGGTTCCAGACGCCACATTTTACCTTGAAAGCCTTAAGATAATAATAGCGGTGGTTGCATTCAGGAGTGGCGTAGGCCCAGAACCTGAGTCTAGGTTTTTTTTGGCTGCCTGACAACGAATCTCTATCCCGTTCATGCCAGGATTTCAACAATCCACTTCCCCCTGCTGATTTACACCGCCTGGGGGCTTGATTCTTGACAGCGCCAGGAAAAGCATTGTATAGTCGCAGGCAGTTGACTGATAGACTTCAGTCGGGGCGGTTAGCTCAGCTGGGAGAGCGCATCCCTTACAAGGATGAGGTCGCTGGTTCGATCCCTGCACCGCCCACCATGAATACATCCATAGCGGGGTCGTAGTTCAGTTGGTTAGAACGCTGGCCTGTCACGTCAGAGGTCGCGGGTTCGAATCCCGTCGACCCCGCCATAATAGACCAACCACTTAATGAGCCTGCCTAGAGAGTTCGTCAATTACCTATCCAAGCGGATTACTGAAGAACTCATCAAGAGAGAAATGATCGAAGTCAAGGAGCCGACTTTTCTCCGTGAACGAATCCACAGTGTCATGGAGGACGAACTAGCCGTGGAGGAGCGAATCAATGAAGAGGCCAGAAATATCTTGAAGGGATATGCTGAAGAAATGAGGCAGACAGGGGTCTCTTACCAGGAGATGTTCAAGAAGGTCAAGAACAAGCTTGTCAAAGAGAAGAAGATAATCTTGTGAATTGCCAATGCGTTTAAGTCGAGAAAAAATAATACGTCTTTCGCATGTCATCACCGACGAATTAGTTAAGCGCGACGAGGTCGTGTTTGTCGAGGATCGCAACACGATTCGCCTGGAAATTGTGAAGATAATCAATGAGGAACTGAGAAGGGAAGAGGATCTGGACCGGGACGCCAGAAAGAAGATTGAATCTCAAAAGAAGACGGTCCCGGAAGGAAGCCTCGAGTGGGATATACTCTATCGTAAATATTACGCCGAAGAAATCAAGAGACTTTAACCCCCCTTATATTCAAGTCGCTATTCCATAAAAAAAGCGGTCATAATTGACCGCCTTTTCTCGTGCCACTCAAGTCCCTACTTTCCTTCATCGGGTTTACTCTGGTCGGTTCGTCGCTTGAGAGTGGGGCGATCGTCATCGCTTGTACCGGGTTCCTCTCCCGTATCCTCAGTCTCCCCACTGGTTCGGCGCTTCAAGGTGGGCTTGTTCGACTTCTCGCCTTCGGTAGGCCGTTTCCTGTTCTCATATGCAACCAGTTTCGCTTTAATCTTGTCGAATTCTGAGGTATTAATGACGTACTGTTCTCGGGACGGCAAGATAGTAGCGATCTCGGCCTGGGATTTCTCAATTCGATCAGCGGTTGGGGGATGGGTGGAAAAGGCCTTCGCTAGTTTTCCTGGTTTCTTTTTCTCCTGGGCCTGGACTTTTTCGAAGAAAGAAATGAAGGACGTCGGATCATATCCCGTCTTGTACATGTACTGCAGGCCAAGATAGTCCGCTTCGGCTTCGGCCTGGCGACTAAAATGTAGGAACTGTAAAGGGATTAGGAACCCAGCAGCCTGGTAAAGCCCGTAGCCTAGTCCTCCACCCAGGAATATCAAGGGTATTGTCGCGTATTGGGCTATCATGGCCTTGGAGTATTGCTTGGTGCCATGGCGGGCGGCGACATGGGCGATCTCATGGGCCATCACACCCGCGAGCTCCGACTCTTCATCGGCTGCCGTGATCAGCCCGGTGTTCACATAGAAGAAGCCCCCGGGCAAGGCAAAGGCGTTGATCTCGTCAGAATCAATGACCTTGATGGTGAAGGGAACCTTGGAATCCGAGTTCTTTACGATGTTCTGTCCCACTCGACTAACATATTCGGTAATCTCAGGGTCGTTGATCAACTTGGATTGCCGCTCGACTTCTTGGGCCAGTTGCTTTCCCAGGGCAATTTCCTTCTCAAGTGAGATGAAATTGATACTGCCCTTGTTGATGTCCCTGCTTCCAATATCATCAACATCTGAGTTCTTCGGCTGCTTCGCCACCAACGGAGCATCCAGGCTGAGGCAAATGGCCAGACTCAAGATGACCGATATTAAGCCTCTCACTCGTTTCATCGGAATACTCCTTTCCAGATGACGGGGAACCATATCAGACCGTTGCTCTTCTGATTGTAACATTTCCAGGAAAATCCACCATCGAATTCATGCTATTTTCCGGAGCCATTTTAACAAGAAGTTTCTCTGCCCATTTGGTCTTGGTATTCAAAAGCTGAGATTTTAGAGGCTTGATTAGGTTCTTAGGTTGTCTACTTCTGCCCTACAAGACCTGGAATGAAGGAAAAAATTTAACTCCTTATTGGAATCCGCCGATGGAATAGATGAAAATTGACTCCTGGTCCGTGAAAGTTCTGGCCCGCATCCGCTGGAACTCGGCGGTTCTCAGGCGGAGAGCCATCTGGAAGGATTATGCAAGTTACAAGAGTCTCGAGCGGGCAAATGTGGAAATGCAACGATTCTGGAGAAGTTTACGTTGTAACTTCTCTCTATAGGGATGTCTTGTCCTCGTTTGCACTGTTGCGAGCCGTGAATTCAAACGAGGTTGAAGGCAATAAACGAGCGAAGGTCATCAGGACATCAATGGGGGAGGAGATTGCTGGCTTTACGCTTGCGGATCTCGTTAGGAAATAGATAGTCAAAGGTTCTGAAGACCTCGTCATGCGGGAAATTTGGGTCGAGAGAGCCCTCTGTTCGATACTAAGTCGTTGAGGAATCAACGTGTTTGCGATTTGGGTGGGCGACCTCGTCGTCTGGGTTCGACAGTCCTTTTTGTGGGCTCAACTTTGAGCACGGCAGGTCTAGCTTTAGCTGAAGCAGAATTCCTGCTGTGCCTCTTTTTCTGGCCGGACTTCAAAACCCCTTTCTTTTCAGCGACAATGACCAAATCATGCCCGTTCTTTTCGTAATCCTCAAAACTGAAGTTTTTATAAGACTCCAGCTTCTTGAACCCAACGGCCTTTAACATCGACTCCAAATCGCTCTTGTAACAAGGAAATATCTCTGTGGTTTCGGTCGTGGAGTCCCATCGGTTCTCGCGGCGTTGGAACTTAACCACATTGAAGTTCACTGCCTTCTCTTGAAAATCCAACATTCGAATGAAAAGAGTCTCTTGTATTCCATTCCGAGATCCGGTCGGGGGCATGAAACGCTCAAAAGTCTTCATGATGAAATCATAATTCCGGTTATGAAGTACAAACAAGCCACCCGGACTCAAGCACTTATGGATCTCATCAAAAGCCCTAAGAACATCCTTCTTCGACTTAAAATGCGGTATCGTATCCCCCATGCAGGTAATAATGTCGAATCCCTCGGAGAATCGTCTAGAAAGGTTGGCTACATCGCCTAAAATGAAATCAACTGTTACGCCACAAGTTATTGAATTAGCACGGGCTTTTTCGATCATACGGGGGCTGGCATCCAATCCCACTGCGTCCAGACCCAGTCGTCGGCAAAGGATTACATGGAACCCTGTGCTGCAAGCGACATCCAATGAACTCCTTAGTTTGTAATCTGTTACAAGCTTCTTGAAGAATCCCCCCTCTGACCCTATTCGAGCTGGCCAAGAAATCATCTGATCATAAGAATCACTAAGTCTGTCAAAGAATTCCAGAACAGGTAGGGTGTTCTTTTCCATGAGGTCTTTCGCCTTCGGGTAAGCAACCCGATTCAGGACTTTCAATATGTGAAAATTACATCAAACTCCCATGAACTGCAAGGAAAAAACGAAAATCTGGATTTCTCATTTATTGAAGCAAAACGGGTTACCCTCAGGAAAGGAATCAATTAGCTTGTATGAGTTATGCTGGAATGAGGAGGTCAAGGGATGCTGCTGCCAGGAAAGCAATAAGGCGGGGGATTCAAGAAGGGAAGTGCTCCAATCTAGCAGCTTCCCTTCTGGTATAGACGATCCTGTGAATCACAGTGAGGTTTGAGAACACTGCCATAACCCAGAGAACAGGAGCCATTTTATTGGAGAGAGTACCTATGATTAGCAAGACCAAGCGTTCCGGGCGTTCCATGAACCCCACTTTGCACAATGGAATGAGAGATTCTGCACGAGCCCTGGTGTAACTAGTCATCACCGCACCCATCATGACGATGCCTGACAGAATTAAGTAAAGCATCCTTTGATTTTTGGAGTAATGGATCATCAATCCGACAAAAATCGCCATATCGGAATATCGATCCAGTACTGAGTCAAAAAACGCGCCGAACTTAGTGACGCTCTGAGTAATCCTGGCCACCCTGCCATCCAGCATGTCAAATATGCCTGAAAATATGATGGCAATCCCAGCTTTGATAAATTCTCCTCTTGCCAAGCAAATGGATGCGTAAAGGGTAATCACGAACCCGATTAAAGTCAGAAAGTTCGGGTTGATTTTCAATGCGGATACCAGGACCACGATTTGGTCTAGGATAGCTTTGCAGACCCGCCCAATCAATCGGCTGAACATTTATTAGAGTTCATCCTCGCTCTCATAGATCGTAGTCAATTTCAAGATTTCAAATTCCTTCACACCGCTTGGGGCTGCAATTTTCACTGTGTCGCCGGGATGTTTGTTGAGAAGCCCCTTTCCAATCGGGGAAGTCGTCGAGATCAGTCCTCTCTGAATGTCTGCCTCCTCCACGGAAACGAGGGTATATTTGATTTCTGCCCCTTTCTGGAGGTCACGGAGAACCACAGTCGACCCGTAAGAAACTCGGTCCTTTGGGATCTTCTCAAAATTAATCATTGCGATATCGGCCAGCCTTTTCCGCAAATGTGCCAGTTTGGCATTGAGAATCTCCTGGCGCTGCTTGGCCGATTGATATTCGGCATTCTCGCTCAAGTCGCCTAGCGCACGAGCAGTCTTTAATTCCTGGGGGAGTTCGTTCTTCAACTCGTATTCAATTGCCCTAATCTCATCTTCCAGCTTCTTTTTCAAGTGAATTGTCATGGTTTGATTTTCCTATGGGTTAGAGCCAATCGACGCCCGCTGATGATAATTAGAAGTCCATGACTTGTCAAAACAGGCCGACTTTGATTCTCAAAAACCTCTTCGGATCCTGACGAAAGTCATATAGGAGTTTCACTAATTCTGCGGAAGCGGCATTGAGATTGTTGTAAAGAGACTCATCAATGAATAGCTTCCCAGCAGTCCCTTCGCCTCGGTTCAACTTGTCTGCCACGGCAGACAGTTTGGTCACAGCGTCCTGAAATTGATAATAAAGTTTGTCGTCTTTGGTGAGCTTGCCTAGAAATCCCTCCCCATTCTCTACACGTTCAGCGACATTGTTGAACTTAGAAAG
>DATKMG010000433.1:0-9018 GCA_035541995.1 Terriglobia bacterium | reverse complement strand
CGGCCACGATCCGATGTTTCCTGGCTATGTGGGGCGGGGGATGGCCGACGCCAGTGTAGCGGGCAACATCTTCGCCTCCCCCCCACCCATGCCAATCTATGAAACAGCCAAGGCAGCCCACGGCGGTGCCGGAGTGCTCTTTCTCTACGGCAACTACTCCGGGGACGTCCTCAACTTTGACATGGCTGCCGATATGCTGAAAGAAGACGGCATTCAAGTCATGACTGTGCGGGTTGCCGATGATCTGGCCTCCGCCCCCTTCGAGCGCCGCGAGGAACGGCGAGGGATTGCCGGTGATTTGTTTGTCATCAAGGTAGCCGCAGCCCGGGCGGAGGAACGGGCGTCATTGGAAGAGGTATATGCGGCCGCAGAGAAGGCTAATAGGAATATGCGGAGTATCGGGGTCGCCCTCAGCTCCTGCATTATTCCAGCCTCAGGCCGGCCCATTTTTGAGATCGGGGATAGTGAATTGGAGGTCGGGATGGGGGTCCATGGAGAACCTGGAGTCTCACGTCAAAGTATGATGACGGCTGACAGACTAGCGGCAGATATGGTCGGACGCCTCCTCGCCGATCTCAGTCCAAAACCAGGAGATGAAGTAGCCGTACTTGTCAACGGGCTCGGAGCGACACCCCTGTGCGAGTTGATGATCATGTTTCGGGCGGCCCAGCCACTTCTGGTGAAGGCACGACTACGCCTATGCCGAACTTATGTTGGCAACTACATTACCTCCCTGGATATGGCCGGGTGCTCCATTACTCTTATGCGGTTGGACGACGAACTGCGGCGATTGTTGTTGGCCCCTGCCGAATCACCCGCATGGATTCAGGTGTAAGCCATGAACAAAATCGGGATGAACGCTCAGGAGTTGCGTCTGTGCCTTGAATTTGTGGCTGAGACTGTAATCGGGGAAGAATCACGTCTGACCTCTTTGGATTCGGCCATCGGGGATGGGGATCACGGTATCACCATGAGGATCGGTTTTGAGGCCATTAAGCGAAAGCTCTCCTCCTTGGAGGAAACGGCCGATCTGGAGCGAGTGTTTGACCAGGCCGGAAAGAGTTTCATGGGTGCGACGGGAGGAGCCATTGGAGTCCTATTAGGATCGATGTTGACAGCTAGCGGAAAAGCCCTATCAGGGTCCGCAGAGATGGGGGCTGCCGAGTTCAAGCGAGTCCTGGAAGCCATGGAGTCGAGCCTTATCAAGTTGGGCAAGGCCAAACCGGGGGACAAGACTATCTTAGATGCCGTTCATGCCGCTTGCGAGACGGTCACGAATTCTGGTCAAGCGGATTTACTAAGTTTGTGTAAGATAGCGGCCGAGGCGGCGGCCAAGGGAGCAGAGAACACCGCGAGCATGCTTTGTGCCAGAGGCCGTGCCAGTCGGTTGGGAGACCGGGTGCTCGGCCACCCGGACCCAGGAGCAGTCTCGTTTTCTATCATCCTCGCTGCCATGGCCAAATGGCTGGCGGACCGCCCGGATTGAGTATGAAGCGACGAAACTTCTTGAAGAACTCTCTATTGAGTGCCGGCGTGCTCTATACGGGGCAAGAGGTATCTCTTCTCCGGAGTGAAACGAAAAAGCCCAAGGCTCTTGCGGGAGAGAAATTACGGCTGACTGGCCGGCATCTCAGTTTGGAATACGATCTCAGCAAGGGTCAGGCCAGCCTGTTCTTCCCGGATGGATCACCACTGCTCTTGAGCACAACTGCCGCTGCCATTTTCCCAAATGGTCGAGCCCTTGCATCAGATTCCAATTATTCTCGCCAGGGAAACACCAGCCATTCGAATGACCCGGTCATTCCCGGGAACTCTCTGACCATTGCCTGCCGGGATTCCCAAAAACACCTGGATTTCGAGCTGCTCATCACCCTGCTGGAAGACCAGCCTGGAGCAGTTTTTGAAGTTGTCCTGAATAACGTTTCAGGCAGCGAAATCCTGGTGCGACATGCCGAGCCGGTCAGGGCCTTGCTTAGTGAAAGGGCCGGGTGCGCCTTTGGGGCTAATGAACAATGGACCAGCGCCAACAGGATGCTCACCAACGGCTACATGTATTATGACCCCGGCAGTCTTCTTCATTCTGATTCTTTGGGTCATCAAGACTTCACCAGTTACTGGAATGCGGCCTTTTACAGGCCGGATAGCCGGCAAACTCTGGTGGTGGGCTATCTGGAAAACCAAGCAGCCGAAGGCCAAGTTGTGGCTGGATGGGACATGGCTCGAGGCTGGCCTGGTGGCCAGGCCTCTTTTAACCTTACTGCGCGTTCTTTGTTTAACCAATACTTTGTCCTGAAGCCTGGTACGCACGTGAGTTCCGGGCGTGTCCTGGTCCTGCTCTCACCCGATCCATTTTCAGGCCTTGAGGGTTATGCCGAGATTTGCGGCCGCCTGCAACAGATCAGGTTGAACCCTCCCATCAATGGCTGGTGTTCGTGGTTCTATACCCATACGACTGCTACTGAGCAGGAACAACTCCGGAATGCGGAGTTCATATCAACACACTTGAGACCATATGGAATGGAGTGGGTCCAAATCGACGACGGGTATCAACGTGCATTCGGCGATTGGGATGGTAATCAGCTTTATCCACATGGGATGAAATGGCTGGCCGAGAAAATCCGCGAACACGGGCTGAAGCCTGGAATCTGGGTGGCTCCCACGGTCATCTCCGAGAATACTGAAATCGCCAGGAACCACACAGATTGGCTGGTTCATGACGCCGATGGGAGTGTTCATGTTACGGCGAATCCCCGGGCCAAGTACGCCTTGGATATCACTCATCCCGGAGCGCGGGAGTGGCTTTACAACCTGTTCAGGACCATCGCTGAAGAATGGGGATATGACTTCATCAAAATCGATTTCGTGGAATGGTCCTTGTTGGCGGCCGAACGTTACTATGATCCGGCCATGAGCCGTGCCCAGGCCTATCGCCTATTCATGGAAACTATTCGGAGAGCCATCGGCCCCCGCCGGCATCTGCTTGATTGTGGACCCGCCCCGGTGAGTGTGGGATTCATTGACAGTACCCGCATCGAACTGGACATCGCACATTTGACTTGGGATCAGTACACCAAGAACTTCAACAGCAATGCACCAGCCATGGCCAAGCGCTACTACTTCCACGGACGCACTTGGATTAACGATGCTGATCACCTGGGTCTCAAATTGTTGACACTCTCACAGGCTCAGGCTGCAGCTTCATTGATCGCGCTATCCGGCGGAAACATGATCTCTGGAGACCGGCTCTATGAGCTGGATGGCCAGCGCCTGGAGACGCTCACGAAGGTTCTCCCCACATTGGGAGAGGCTGCACGCCCCCTGGATCTGTTCGAAACGGCTTATCCCGAGATTTTCGCTCTCCCCATACACAAGGGCTCAGAAACCTGGTGGCTGGTCGGTTATTTTAACTACGATGAAAATGCGGTGGTGGTGAAGAACTTCGACCTTGCTCGCTTGGGTCTAGATTCGAGCAGAACGTATCTCATTTATGAATTCTGGTCTCAGCATCTGGTTGCAGAAACCTCTAGAAACGTCAAACTCACCTTTGGGCCTTCTTCAGTAAATCTGCTGGCAATTCGGGAAAAGAAAGGGGTCCCGCAGTTACTCGGCACGGACCGCCATTATACTCAGGGTGCGATTGAAGTGGAAGACCTTCACTGGAACCAGACCACTTACACGCTTTCAGGCCGGGCACTGGGCTCGCCCGCAACGGCGTGGAAATTGGCGATCTATATCCCAGAATCCCATGCCTGGGACGAAGAGCGGCCGGACCTGTTTCATGACTACGGGAATTACTCCGCTGTCTCTTATGAAGACAGGATCCTTCGGGCGACCCTCAATTTTGCCGGTGCAGATCGCATTGAGTGGACATTCCGGTTCAAGCGAAGTTGAGAGCGGCGCTCCATTTGGAGGACCGAACTCAGTGAGGCGCTCTTGTACTTTGGCCTCGTTGCCAAGGGGGTCATACTCCCAGTCCTCCAGCATTCTAATTGGCGAGGAATCCCTGAAAGGTTAGAACGACTTTTATGAATGAAAATGCGGTTTTAATGTGGGAGTAGCGCGTGTGACCGCTGTCACCCTGCGCGGCGACCTCCGAGTCGAAACTCATCGCCGCTCGGAGATCGGCTCCCACACTCCCCCCCAATCTGCCATTTTCATTGACCTTGGTGACCTGAGAAAGGTCATGGGGCACTCTCTCTTGAAGATCGTGATAGTCCTCGACAGAGAGCCTTTTGATTACGACGCCGAGAACGAGGACGAATATGACCCCCTGGGTTTTTCACGTGTGACTGCTTTCAGTGGCGGTGAACTTTAGGCGCATGAACAACTACCAACGGTTTGTGAAAACCGTCAACTGGGAAATCCCCGATCGTCTGATGACTTATGACGTCATTGACCATCGCCGATTGCTGGAGCAATTCGGCGGCGAGGGCACTTTGATTGAGCGCAATGCCCGGATGGCCAATCGGATCGGGCTGGATGTGATCCGAGGCATCTATGATCCTGAAAACCATTGGGTGGGTTCAAAAATTAGGGACTGGATCCGTTTTTTTGGTGTGAACCCAGAAAACTGGAAGGTAGTCCAAACGGGAGGAACGGCCTGGATTGCCGGACGCCCCTTTCACGATCTCAAAGGGCTTGAGAAGAACATGCCCAAGATGCCCCGGAAGAACGAAGTCGAAGAATGGTATGTCGCAGAATTGAAATCCATCAAACAGGCCTGTGACTTCTTTGACGTCGTCTATATCGGTGCGGTGGAAGGACCGATCACGGATGCCTGTATGTTTGCCGATATGGAATTGTTCTGCCAGGCCATTTACGATGCTCCCGAATTGGTTGACCGCCTAATGGAAGTTTGTGCAACTTTTTCCCAGTACGTGGCTGAGGTGTTTGCTGAGAATTCTACCGCTCCCATGCTTTTCATGGGTGAAGACATTGCCGGGAAGAGTGGCCCGCTCTTCAGTTTGGATTTCATCCGTAGCAAGGCCCTGCCTCTATGGAAGCGAATTGCGCAACCGATCAAAGAGAGGGGAATGAAGCTTCTCTACCATACCGATGGGAGGGCCAGGCAGCTTTTGCCCATCATTGTTAATGAACTGGGTGCTGACGGGTTTAACCCAATCGAGAGAAACGGCTGCAATGACATTTTTGAGATCAGACGCAATTATCCGCGTACTCTCTTATTCGGCAACGTCTGCTGCGAGGTCACTCTCCCGCATGGCACGGCGGAAGACGTCGAGAAGGAAACCCTGGAACTGATCGAGAAGATCGGCCCTCAGGGCGGAATCCTCATTGGTTCCTCCAGTGAAGTCCATGACCTGGTCCCGGTAGAAAATGCCTTGCGGATGTACGAAACCGTCAGGCGCTATGGCTGGTATCCGATCCAAGCAGGTACTCATCAAATCAAGCAGCCCTGCCCTTGATTCACCGCACGAAGGGGTCTCAAGCATTAGCTCTGATTGTCACGCCGTACGAACCGTAGAGTGTGATTAGAGAATCGAACACAACGCATTTGAAAGGCGGAAGACACCCATGCCTGTGACACCACACGTTGAGAGCCATTTTACTTCCTCGGAAACCGTTCGGGACATCATCATCGGCATGTCCGACGGATTGACCGTCCCATTTGCCCTGGCCGCCGGTTTGAGCGGGGCAACAGCGGCCACCGGAATCATCGTCACAGCCGGTCTGGCGGAAATTGCTGCGGGGTCCATTGCGATGGGGTTGGGCGGCTACCTGGCAGCAAAAAGCGATGCCGAACACTATTCCAGCGAACGACGGCGGGAACAGCGGGAGGTCAACGAGATTCCTGAAGTTGAGGCGCAAGAAATCTCGGAAGTTTTTCAAGCCTATGGCCTCACGGCCGAAGAGAGCCTACCAGTTGTGGAGGCGCTGAAGAGGCGGCCAGAAGCCTGGATTGACTTCATGATGCGCTTTGAACTGGGGCTAGAAAAACCGGATCCGAAACGGGCCCTCTCCAGCGCGATCACCATTGCAGGTGCTTACATTGCGGGGGGATTGATTCCGCTTTCCCCCTATATGCTCGTGAAAGTCGCCGGAACGGCCCTTTCCTTTTCCGTCATTTTCACCTTGTTCGCCCTGGGACTCTTTGGCTATATCAAGGGCCACTTTACGGGAACGTCTCGCCTCCGGAGTGGAATTCAAACTCTACTGGTCGGTGGAATTGCGGCCTTTGCAGCGTTTGCAATTGCCAAGGCTATTTCGTGAGAGGTCATTACAGATGGACTTCTTGCTTGGAGCCGGACCTGCCTTGCGGTCTATCGGGTGGATGCGGCCGGGAAGATCGTATCGTTGCTGGTGAGTTAATTGCGGGCAATCGCCGAACTAAGGGGTTCGTCCCAAAATCCACAAACCAAGCTCCCGGACTTGACTAATTCCCTGGTTAGGAGGAACACCTTCTTCCGCCAAGAGGTGATAATTAGGGGAACCAATTGACAACTTTGAAAAGAGCGAGATCTCAATGACCAGAGCGAAAAACGACTGCTGCCTTTCCTCCTAAGTAAATCCAAGGCATAAGGGAGATGATTTTGTCAGATTTTTCCAAGTTATGTTTGGCACATAACAATCTAACATTGTCGGCCGTCATGCCACTTCCACCTTTAGAGAATGGAATTTCGTGGTCGTAATGAAGGTTCTTCTGCGAACCGCATATTACACACTTTCCGCCGTCGCGTCTCCACACTTCGACTTTCACCCCGCTTGGGATGAGCCTAAGATGTGGCAACTCCTTCGGACGCCCAAAAGGGACCTTCGTCACAGGCTTTAATCTAAATTTGAATACTCGTCTTCTTCCGTCTGACACAATCTGACCGTCTATAAGTTCGAAGAAACCCTTATAACACCAAACCCCTTTGGAGATTTTTTCATATACTTTCACTAACTCCGGTTCTTCAAGGAGGCCACTTTTCAAATCAACTGTGGCTCGGAAGAACTTTCCATTTTCTGTCCAGGCGCCACTCGGCGTAGTCATAGGTTGGTCCACCAGCTTAGGGTCAGGGCAAGCTTCAGTCTGAGGCTGGTCGTGCCCCTCATAAATGAGTGTACCGGTTCTTTCATCCATTACATCTTCATAAGGAGCATTTTGGCGGAGAGACATCAATAAGACGGAATAATTCTTACCCACCCCGAAATTCATGCCCTTCTGAAGATGAGAGTTCTCTTCTATAACTAGCTGGTCGTAACTGATAATGTCATCCACATCCATATTGTCACACCGCTCCTTTACGAGGTATTCAGAGATTGAGTCTTCAAAAGCAAGGTCCCGGTAAAATTCTTGATAAGCGTCTTCAAATGGCTGGACACACCCAGGGACCCATCGCCTGGTGGTATAGAAGGTGCATATATCCTCAATTGAATACCCAGAACTCAAACCCAAACTCAAAGGTGTCTTGAAAGTGCCGATTACACACTTGGGAGGACAGCCTTTCGCTTTTCTTAACCTGCCTTTCCTAGCTGCCCGGACGAAAGCTGTCAAAGACATGTAAAGTGATGACCATCGTGTAGGTAGACCTACTAATCTGCCTTTGTCGGAGTTCTTTCTCATACAAAATCATCTGAGACCTTTTCGCCCTAAATAACACGTCAGCCGTATTGCCAGATATAGCAGATTCCATCTCCACCGACAACATTGTCGGAAACACAGGTTGCAATCAAAAGTAGCGGACGGGAAGGGCCGTAGATGTCCTGAAAGGACGACAGAAGTTAGCCAGCGGTTGAGTGGCGACAATGTTCGCCGCGATACAAGTCGGAACTGATTCGAAACGCGGTAGCAAACTGAGGGGTCCGAGACACTCCTGGCACCCCTCCAGGGTGCCCTCTTTTTAAAAGACATGTTCCAGGGGCTGCGCGCCATTGGGCTTGCCCCTGGCTAATCTCCTTTGTCCCTTCGGGACGTAGAACTGTCGAGGTTCAGATTGTCCGCCACTTGCAATTGCACCCGAAGCACATAGTCGGAAGCACATTAAAGAATTCCCGCTTGATTGGCATTCTGCTCCGCGATAGTCTTTGGCTGGGGAACGCACCAGAAGGTGTGAAAAATCTCAAGGGTGGGGAGGCGCTGCCGCGCGTCCGTAATCGGAAACTCAAGCTGGACGCGGAGCACCGCGTCCCTACCAGAGCGTGTCCATACCCACACGCGATGGGGCCCTTTTGCATCTTTTAAGATTGCGGGGAGAATTACAGGGGAGATGACTCATCAAGCCTTCTCCTGCGAAACGCCGCCTAGGGGGCTGACACAACCACTGCACAGCAGTTCTCCTCGAGGCTGAGCCGTTTCTCGCTTGCCCATTTCATTCATGTGGCCGGATTGATTTTGAGGACGCGACGAGACCAGCGTCCAGAGGATTTCTTGCCCCGACTCCACATTCCAGGTTGCCTTCAAATGGAAATGAAAGGCCGTAGAAATGCACATCTGCCCCTCACCCCCGTGACCCTCTCCCCGTGGGAGAGGGGTGGAAGCTTGAGAAACTTCCACAAGGGCGGGTGAGGGACTGGCTCGACGAATCTTTTTGTTTGCAATTTGCTATCAGTTGCATTTTTCGGAATAGCTTCTTCACCAATCTAACATCGCTCGAGGTGGCTTATGTGTTCCAGGAAGCTCCTGATGATCTTTGCCACGATCCTCGCTCTTGTCTGTTGCCTTAGTACTGAATTCTCACAACCAGCTCCCGAATCGCCTATCTACCACGATCCAAACCAACCCATCGAAAAGCGGGTTGAGGATTTGCTGGGCAGGATGACGCTCAAGGAAAAAGTGGGCCAACTGAATATGCCCTGCGTCTATGTCGACCAGTTGGGGCGGGACATCCCGAGCAAGCTCGAGGCTTGCAAGAGGTTTGTGGAGGGAACCTACACCGACGAGATCGGCCCTGGAGGCGGTTTCTTCACCCTCGCCAATACTATTTTGCAGGAGAGTGCTCGCCAGCAGGCTGAGTATTTCAACCAGATTCAGGAAATTGCACTGAAACAAACCCGCCTGAAGATCCCGCTCCTTGAAAG
>DATKMG010000432.1:0-20197 GCA_035541995.1 Terriglobia bacterium | reverse complement strand
CCTGCCTCATCTGGGGCGATAGGGGAAACACCATTGTGGATCATGTGGAGGTGCTGGCTGGTGGGGGATGGCAATTCTGTACTTACCCCATCGGGACCATGACGAATTTTCGAAGGAACGAGGAACGATTGAATGGTCAGGATCGTAAATCCTGGTATTCATAATAGGGATTCATGTTGCATCTCCCAGCCACGAAGCTGGGTTTGGGGAGGATAGGACGTGACGGCCACCGGCCTGTCTGGTTCGAGACCCGTCTAAATTGGTTGTTGAAGCACGGCCTCTCTCCTCTCACTTTGCGCCGGGCTCTTCCTCGCGGAGTCCGGCGCACCTTTGGCATGGGGAAAGGATTCCACACCGTCAATGGGCTGACCCATGGCGGGGATACGCAAAGATCAATCCTTGGAGGTTCCTGATGTACTATTATTCGTTGCCGCTAGTAAACGACGCAGGGGCAGCGAGCGGGCTGCCCACGGAGGTTTCTTCAAGTATCGCCACTTGCCGGGAATGCGGTCGCCCCTTGGTGTCCAGGGATTGGCCTACTGAGAATCCCCTGGTCGGATGCGCTTCGGCTCCCGCTCAGCTTCCTCTCATTGAGAAAAAGCCCGAAAACAGGCGCCAGGACCGTCGAGCTTCTGATCGAGTCAAAGATGATTCGGTGCTTTGTGTGAGAGGCCTTTCTTCATCCCCTCAACCCATAAACGAACGAACTCGAATCAAAGACATCAGTGCCGGTGGGATCGCCTTCTGGTTGAAATGGCCGGTAGAGGTGGGTGACGAACTGGACCTGCTCCTCTGCCCCCGGGAACTGGATGAGAGTCTCGTCCAGCCGAAATATCAGGTCAGCGGAAAAGTTTTGCGAATCCACCAATCGGACAAAGGGGCTGGAGAATTCTTGATTGCCGTCCGATTTGAGGGCGAGATTCGCACCCTGGGAAGGCCCCTGGGAACCGACCAAATTGCCGAGGCACTTGAAAAGGCCGTGGAATACGATGAAGCGATGAGGCTCCTATGAAAATGCGAGTTTTAAGGTGGTTGCCTCAAACTGATCGCCGCTCGGAGATCGGCTCCCACGCTGAGGTACATTTTCATCCGTGGTGACCTGATAAAGGTAATGGGGGAATCTTATGACCCTCTCGGCCGGCTGGGGTGAGACATGGCATGTAACATGTCCGCAAACACATCGGCGTCCAGGCTCCTGGGTGAAGCGTTCCTGGTGCGGAATTTGTCTGTCTGGATCAATGCCATCTCAAAGGTCATGACGGAGGCACAATGGAAGAAAGGAGGAAACATCCTCGAGCTTCCATTCAATCTGAGATTTGGCTTGGACAGGATGGCATTTTCACTTGGAATCCGGAAACGCTCCGCGACCTGAGCGAAGGGGGCGCTTTCATTGAAACGGGCCAGCGATTCTCGGTGGGAAGCATCCTGACTCTTCGCTTCACACTACCGGGTTCCAGCCGCCCCCTTTCCTGCACGGTTGCCGTGAGGAATTTGCGAGGCGGCAGCGGACTGGGCGTTGAATTCCTCGATATCTCGCAGGACGACCGGCATCAAATCAGAGAATTTGTTCAGAGCCGGCTCTCTCAGCCTTCATAAGTGGGAAACGGTGGTTCAAAGTCCAAAGTTGGCCGCGGATGAACGCGAAATGACGCGGATGGACAGACCAGAATAATCAGGATGCACACAATGAAGGGGATGAGCAGGGAGAGAGAATTAGTCTGCAATTCTCATCACAAAGACGCCAAGACACCAAGAAGAAGGATTCCGAAATCCAGGTGGATGATGATTTCCAGATTCAGGTGGGGTCGTCTCTGTGGTTAGTTTTCGGTTGCGGCCAAAGGCCGCATCAGGCCTGGGTGGCTTCCTGGTGAGAATTCCGTCTAACCGAACTGGAACATTAAGGCGACGACGCCCGCCTTCACTGCCGGTAATGGCTAATTAATGATGCGGAATCGCTTGCGATTCTACCCCTTTCTTCAAGGGTCCTCGCTTCATCGTCAGGGTCTGGGGTTGGCTTTGTGTCGTCCACACCAGCGGGCAGACAAACGGTAAATACGGACCCCTTTCCCAGCAAGCTTTCCACCTGAATTTCGCCTCCCATCATGCGGCAGAATTGTTGACAGAGAGCCAAACCCAAGCCGGTTCCGCCATACTTGCGAGTTGTGGTGGGATCGGCCTGCGAAAATGGCTTGAAAAGCAGTTCGAGCTTGTCCGGCGGAATGCCTATGCCTGAATCCTCAATTCTGAACACGATCCAATCCCGTTGGCTGACTGAAATGCGGGCGGCCGACAGGTGCACCATCCCATTCTCGGTGAACTTGCACGCGTTGCCCAGCAGGTTGATGAGGATCTGGCGCAGCCTTGTCATATCCGTTTTCATGTTCCCAATCTCATCGAGACAATGAATTTCAAGATGGTTCCCTTTAGCTATGGCCAGAGCTTGCATCGAGTTGGCTACCTCTGTAACCAGGCTTGAAACTTCGAAATCCTCCAGAGTCAAAGCCATTTTGCCTGCTTCAATCTTGGAGAGATCGAGGATGTCGCTGATGAGTGAAAGGAGATGGCGGCCTGCCGACTGGATTCTCAGCAAGTCCGGGATTAGTTCCTTCTGCTGAGACTCTGCGGCGATCTCCTGGAGCATTTCGCTGTAGCCTATGATGGCGTTGAGCGGTGTCCTCAATTCGTGACTCATGTTGGCCAGGAACTGGCTTTTCGCCAGGCTCGCTTTTTCGGCGGCGTCTCTGGCGACGCGCATTTTTTCCGCCTGCTTTTGCGTACGGAGATCGAGGAAGCTTTCGATCAGGACAGGGTGACCGTCATTGATCAACTGGCTGACGCTCTTGAGCACAGGGATTTTCCCCCCATCGTGGGTCAGGAGCACACGTTCCGCATGATCAACGGTCTTCCCGAGGTCGGTGATCGGGCATTTCCCCACTTGCGCCGGACAGATCACTGAGTGGCAGACTCTGCCGACAACTGCCTCTCGCGAGGCCCCGAACAGCCGTGCTGCATGAGGATTGACATCCAGAATCCGATGGTTCGAGGGGTCGACGCAGATGATGCCGACCGGCAGCTTGTCAATCACGTTGCGCATGGAGTCGGCATGTTTGTGGACCTCGTCCCTGGCTGCGCCCAGTTGGTCGCTCAGTCTTTTTCGGGTCTGGCGAAGCAGAATGGTGGACCGTAAAAGCACCGCGATGACTATTACGGCTGCAAGGAGAATGACGGAAATAACACTGGAAAAGAAAACGGGCGCGGTTGCATTGAGGATGACAGCCGACTTGAGCACTACAGAACCTGACGGTCCAAGGATCGACATGATTTTTGTATCGGTCGACGAGGCATTTCCCCTTAGCTCGACGTTTGCCAGCCGGGGTGATCTCATGCTGTCATTACAGCACATCCGGTTCAGAGAGCAGTCTTTGGCAAGGCCTCGATCAGACGACGCGTATAAGGATGTTGAGGATTGCGAAAGATCTGGTCCCGAGCCCGGCATTCCACGATTTGGCCTTCGTGGAGGATGGCCACACGATGGCAGAGAGAGGCCACTGACAGCAGGTCGTGGGAGATGTAGAGCAGGCCCATGTTCAGTTCGCTGTTCAAACGGCCGAAGAGCTGAATAATCTCCGACTGAGTGATGACATCCAGTGCGCTAGTGGGTTCATCGGCAATGAGCAAGGCAGGACGGTGCAGGATAGCTTGGGCAATGAGCATACGCTGGGCCTGCCCCACACTCAGCTGACGAGGAAAACGTCGCAGGAACGATTCTTCAGCCGGCAGACTCAGCTTTCCCAGCAACTCGAGGAAAGCCTGTTTTCTTTCCTGTCGAGAGCCGTTGCGATGAGCCTTCCAAGCCTCGTCGAGCTGCGTTCCGATTCTCAAGGCCGGGTTTAAAGAGGACAGCGGACTCTGCAGTACCAGACCGATCTCGCGACCTCTCACTCGCCTCATCTCCCTCTCTTTGAGTCTCATCAGGTCCCGGCCGCGAAACCAGACCTGCCCTTTGGCTACGCCTCCTTTGAGGCCGAGCAGTCCCAAAACAGTCAAAGCTAAAGTGCTCTTTCCAGAGCCGCTTTGTCCCACCAATCCCAACACTTCGCCTGGCTGCATACTGAAAACTACTTGGCGAAGAATGTCCGGCTTCCCGGGGTAGTCCACTGAGACACAGACAGAGAGCAATTCTGATTGTCCAGTTCCGATGGTCGTTTGTTCGGTGCCAAGTTCGGGTCCGAATTCCGGAAATACCCGGGCAGGTAAGCCAGTGACGACGCTGAGATCCCGCACACCATTTCCGCGTTCGTCAGATTGACCTGGACATGTCATGCGTGTCGTGTCCTTTGGGGTCCAGAGGCGAGCCTCCTGCCGTTGGTGTCAACTCAAGCCATGTATTGGTCCCCGGAGGGGAACAACTTGAATAGCCACGGGTGTAGTGATGGGACGCCAGTCCCAGAACAAAACCCGTGGTTGAAGGCAAGACGCCCCTCAACCCTGACGAGGTTGAACAGGGGACTCTCGGAAATTCAACCCTTCAGGGTTGATCGCTTGGCTGGGATCTGAACCACGGGTTTCGCGGGTGACCGCTGTCACCCTGCTTCACCCGTGGCTACTCGTATTCAACCCCTGCGGGATTCGCTTTGGCTTAAGTTGACACCAACGGCCTCCTGCCTGCCTCCTTCTATCATTTTCAGGTCCCTTGAGACGTCTCTCCTGTCGTCAGTTTAAGCATACGAATGGGTACTTCGTTCAATAGGGCCCAATCCCGCTCTCTTTCATCAGCTTGACTGTCAACAGTCGGCCACTCACGCCCGACCATGCCTCAACGATTTGCTGCCAGATTTTCCACAAAACAAAGGCGCTCTACATTCCAATACGTCTGGGGCCTTAACGGCACAGGAGTGACGTTCTTGAGTTGTGGCGAGATAGCCGCCAACGAGTTCTTCGTGACCAGATAAATGAAGGGAGCCTCCTCCCAGACAATCTGCTGGACCTTGTCAAAACAGGCCTTACGCTTTCGGGGATCGACGGAGGAAGCCTGGGCTTGCATCAAACGATCGATTTCTGCCTCCCAGGTTGTTTCCGGCGCCTTTTGATTCGGGTTCCACTGGTGGTTGCTGGCCGAACTGAGCCAAACGTTCATTTGGGAACTGGGATCCAGATCTGCATTCACTAATCCCAGCAGGCAGGCCTCGTAGTTGAAATTCCGGCTGATCCGTTCGATCAAGGAAGGAAAATCCAGAGTGACCACATTCAGCCGGATCCCAATTTGCTTGAGGTCTTGCTGGACCATGGTGGCCATTCGCTCCCGTGATTTGTTGCCCGAATTGGTGATGAGAGAGAACTCCACTGAATGACCTTCGCGATCGAGCAACGTGCCCTGCTGGAGGCGGAATTCCTCTTTCTCCAGGCGTCGCAGGGCCCCTGAAACGTCGTAGGAATGGGGCTTTAGCACCTGATTAAACCAGAATCGATTGGCTGGAGGAATGGGCCCTACGGCTGGAGTGGCATGCCCCATGTAGACCATGCGGCAGAGGTCCTCCCGGTTGACGGCTTCTGAAATCGCCCGGCGGAAGTTCATGGATCGGAACCAGGCTTTCTTGTAGTCCGGGATGGGCGAGCTGGAGACCTGGTTGAACCACATCTGCTCGGATTCCAGCGAAGGACCAGCGTCACGGGCCGCAGAGGGGGACTCTGTGGCCAGACGATCGAAGAGGATCGCATCCAGGTTGTTGATCAGATGAAGCTGGCCACGCTCGAAGCGCAAGAGTTCAGTTTCCCGGTTTTGCTGAATTTCCAGGCGGACGGAATCCAGGTAAGGCAAACGCTTCCCCTTCTCATCCCGCTTCCAATAGTGGGGATTACGTTGCAGCAAAATTTGCGATCCCGGCTTGTACTCGGAGACCATAAATGGTCCGAGCACGGCCATCTCTTTACGAGGGGAACGGGAAGAGAGTATGGCCACCTGGTCGAAGAGCCGCTCCAATCCGGCAATGGGGGCCGGGAAGGCGATCGAGACGCCATGGGTCCCGACCATACTGGCCTTGACAACGCCCGAACCAGACCTGAAGGAGTCTGCCGTGGGGGAATTCACCTTGGGATCCATCAGGAGTTGCATGGTATACGCCACGTCATCCGCAGCAAACGGCGTGCCATCAGAAAACAGGATCCCTTCGCGAAGCTTGAAGGTAATCTTGCGGCCTCCATCTGCTACTTTCCAGGATAAGGCCAGCTCTGACTCAAGCTCTTGGGTCAGGCGGTTTACCCGGATGAGGACCCCTCCCGTGAGGTATCGGATGGTTTCCGAAGATTCGTCATCCACCAGGACCGGATTAAACGTCTTAGGCTCGGAGCGAATGCAGAACCGCAATTCGTTCCCGGACTGGGCCAGGAGAATGGACCCAACCAAGCCGGAACAAAAAACTAAGAGCTGAATGGAGCGCTTCATTGAAATGATTCCTCCCCGGAAAGAAGGATTTGGAAACAACTCACCACCGCCACCAAAAGGAACAGGGGGGCCAACAGCCAGGGATTGGACCTGACCGCCGAGTAATTCTCAAGTTCCCGCAGCAGATTTCCCCACGAGGGTAGAGGTTCTGCTACACCAAGTCCCAACAGCCCAAGATTGGCTTCAGCCAGGATGAAAGCCGGAACGGAGATCCAGAACTGGGCTGACAACACAGGCTTCAAATTGGGCAGGATTTGCACGAAGAAGATCCGGCGTTTCAGGCATCCTCCAGCCCTGGCTTGAAGAACAAAATCAGAGCTTCGCAGCGATCGGGCCCCGGCACGCACGACTCTTGCCGATGATGCCCAGCCCAGCAATCCCAGCAAGCTGAATGTGACGACAACAGAGGCTAGGGGAGAAACATTCAGGGGCAACAAGGCCCGAACGGTCAGGAGCAGGAAAAGCCAGGGGAGGGAAAGGAAGAGATCGGTCAAGGTGACTGCCATTCGCTCCCACCATTTTCCCCAATAACCGGCGGTCCCCCCGATCACGGCGGCCCCCAGGGTAGAAAGCAGAGCGGCTGCAGGTGCCAGCAACAGAGAGACGCGGCTCCCGTAAAGAAGCCGCGAAAACCGGTCGCGCCCCAGCTCATCCGTTCCCAGGGGAAATTGCCGGGAAGGCGGAGCGTTGGGGGCTTCGCGATATTGCTTTGAATAGGGAGCGGGGGCCACAACATCAGCCAACAAGGAGGCCAGGAAAACCAGGCCCAACACGCCCAAAGAAATGATGCGCAGCACCTTCATAACTGTTCTGCCCCGAAGGCCGAAATAGCCAGATCGGAACTCAGGTTCGCGGTCAGCGTGATCACCGTCACCAAAATCGTCAGGTTCACCAGCAGGGGCAGGTCGCGGCCCAAGGCTGCCTGCCAGGCCAGTTGCCCGATGCCCGGGGAGTCGCAAATGACCTCGACCGGAATGGAGGCTCCAAAAGCCAGGCTGACCGAGACGCCGGCCAGCGCCAGGATTTGTGGAACTGCCATCGGCAGGATGTGCCACCAGAGGACGCGGAAACCACCGATCCCCTTGGCCTTGGCAGTGATGATATGCGGCAGGGCTCTAGCATCCAGCAAAACATTGCGGACATACCGGAACACTCGAGGAAACACAACCAGGCCAATAGCCAAGGGGCTCGGTCCGTCGATGAACAGAAACAACAAAGCCAGCACCGCCGCCGGCAGGCAGAGAAAAACACCACTGAGCACCGTCGAAAAGACCTCATAGGCTGAGGATTTCAGTCCTGCTGCCGGCAGGGCCAAAGCCAGTCCCAGGGACCAAGCGATGATTAAACCGGAGCCGACTGATCGGAAAGTGACAGGCAGGCGGTCAGACAACAACTCCGCAACAGGCCGACCGAGGGAGCGCGAGGTCCCCAGATCCCCTCGGCACAGATTAGCCAGGAAACGTGTGTAAAAGTGCCAGAGATGTCGTTCGTTTTCCCGGGCTTTCCGGAGAGCCTGAATGCTTCCTTCGCTCAAACGCGCGTCCAGTTCACGCTCGTCCACTCCAAACCCAGGGGCCAGACGCACCAGCGTGGCACCCAGGAATCCTCCCAGCAAGACCACGATCAAGATTCTGAGGAGATGCTTTGCCAGCCGATTCATCCACATAAATACTCTTCAGGCATTGGAATCAACAGCGGGAGATAGCTTCACAACCGGCTGGAGATCTTCAGACCTCCACCTTGTGTCAGACGCCAGAAGCTGCTCAGCATCTTCCCGCTTCACCGCTTTGGAGAAGAGGTACCCCTGCCCATATTCGCATCCCAACTGCTTCAGCTGGCCCAGTTGCTCAACCGTCTCTACCCCTTCGGCCACTACATCCAGGCCCAGATTGTGCGCCAAGGCCACAATGGTCCCAACGATCTGCTTGTTTTCCTCCTTCAGTTCCATCTGGCTGACAAATGACCGGTCGACTTTCATGGTGTCCACGGGAAACCGGTGGAGATAGCTCAAGGAAGAATAGCCGGTGCCAAAGTCATCTATTCCCAGTTGGATGTCCAACGCTTTTATTTGCGACAGGGTGGCAGCTGCGGAATAGGGGTCCCCCATGATCATACTTTCCGTAATCTCCAGCTTCAGACTGCTTGGAGGCAGCCCTGTCGCAAAAAGGATCCCTCCGATTTGCTCTATCAGGTCGGGTTGCAGGAACTGTTTAGTGGAAAGGTTGACGCTGATGCTCAAAGACCGGCCAGCACCAAAGCGCTCAAGCCAGATTCGCATCTGCCGGCAGGCCTCGGTTAACACCCACTGCCCCAGGGGAAAAATCAGGTTGGTTTCTTCGGCAATCGGGATGAATTCCATCGGGTAAACCAGCCCTCGCTTGGGATGATTCCAACGTACCAACGCCTCAAACCCGACAATCTGACCGGTTGACAGGGAAATAATGGGTTGGTAAAAATTCTCAAATTCCCGCTGCTCAAGGGCCCTGCGCAAATCCATTTCCAGTTGCAGCCGGGAGATCGTCTGCTCGCGCATTTGGGGATCGAAGACTTCGAATCGGGCTTTGCCTAAAGATTTAGCCCGATTCATGGCAGTACCGGCGTCCCGCAAGAGATCTTCCGGGTGGTCGTATCCAGTTGCACTGAGGGCGATGCCCATGCTGGCCGTAACCACAACCTCCTGGCCGTTCATGCTGAACGGCTTGGACAACTCAACACTGATTCGCTCAGCCACCCGCATGGCGTCGCTGATATGTTTGATGTCCTCAAGGAGCAGAATAAACTCATCTCCTCCCACACGGGCTGCCGTGTTTTCACCGCTGCGCGCTACGGTGTCTATCGAGCGCAGGCTGGTCTCTAACCGCTCGGCTGTTTCGATCAACAATTGGTCGCCAATCACGTGCCCCAGGCTATCGTTGACCAGTTCAAAGCGGTCCAGGTCGAGGAAAATCACCGCAAACAGGAAATCTTTGCGCCGCTTGGAACGTTGCAGCGAGCGGTCCAGGCGGTCCAGGAACAAGACCCGGTTGGGAAGCCCGGTCAGCGCATCGGAGGTCTTGCCCCAGGTAATGTCCGTTTGAGAGCCTGCCATCCGAGTAGCCGTTCCTGCCGTGTCCCGAACCGCCAATCCACGACTGAGCATCCATCGATAAGCTCCATCCTTATGTAACATTCGGTGTTCTCGTTCGAAGTGAGGAGTCTGTCCAGCCAGGTGGCTGGCGATTGTCTCTTCGAGTTTCACCCGGTCCTCAGGATGCACCCGACGAAACCATTCCTCCGGAATGTTTGCAATCTCATGATCCTCCCATCCCAGCATGGATTTCCACCGTGGTGAGAAATGCATTTCGTTGGATTTAAGATCCCAGTCCCAAAGTCCGTCATTGGCGCCGCGAAAGGCCAGAGCATAACGCTCTTCACTTTCGCGAAGGGCGTTTTCGGTCTGCTTTCGTGATAACTGAGTTCGAATCCGGGCCAGGGCTACAGGAAAGTCAATCGGCTTGGTCACATAATCGTTGGCTCCCTGCTCCAGGGCCCTGACTATATCCGGGCTATCCTGTCGGGCCGTCACCATGATCACCGGCAGTTCGTTGGGACCCTTCTGGCTCCTGATTTCTCTCAGTACATCCAGCCCGCTCAGCCCCGGCATGGTCACGTCCAGCAGCACGAGGTCCCAAGATTCCTTCTCAATGCGCTCCAGCGCCTGCTCCCCATCTGCTGCTGTTCCCACCGTATACCCTTGGCGTTCTAACCGCCGCCTCAGCATGTCCCGGTTCATCTCATTGTCGTCAACAACCAAGACACTCCCGGAACTGCTTGTCATCGAGCCCCCTCTTGCCTCAGCAACGTGTTGATCTTTTCCAGTAACCGGTGGAACTCCACCGGCTTAGTGTCATAGTCGTCACAGCCTGCGGCGTAGGCTTTTTCCCGGTCGTTGACCATAGCATGTGCCGTCAGGGCGATCACGGGTATATGCTGCGTAGATTTGCCAGCCTTGAGCCGCCGCGTCGCCTCCCAGCCATCCAGTTCCGGCAAACTCATGTCCATCAGAATCAAAGCGGGACTTTCCGCCTCTGCCATCAGCAGTCCCTGCTGTCCGTCGGCCGCGACCACTACCTCGTACCCCTGCCGCTCCAGCCGCCGGGAGAGCATGTCCCGGTTCAGCTCGTTGTCTTCCACTAACAAGATCTTACGCAAGCGGCACCGCCTTCTCGCCTGGGGGAACCTCGCCGGTAGAGTTCCTGGCCAGATCGCAAATTTGCTGAAGCAGCGATTCCCGGCTGGCCTCTCCCTTTTGAAGCGTTGTTTGCACAGATCCCTCCAACCACTTTCGTTCGGCTTCGCTGAGTTGTTTTCCAGTCACCACCACGACTGGAATCGACTGCCCAGACGGTTGCTGTCGCAGTTGCAGGAGAAACTCGAACCCGTCCATCTCCGGCATTAACAGGTCTAACAGGATCAAATCCGGCAGCTTCTCGTTCACGCGTTCCAAGGCCTTCCGGCCGTTTTCCGCTTCGGAAACCACCCACCCCATGGCCTCCATGACTCGCTTGAACATGTCTCGGGTGAGCCAATCGTCGTCGACAACCAGGGCCTCTCCACAGGATTCTTCTCCCCGGTACTTCCACAAGACCCTGGCCAGGTGTTCCGGCTCAATCGGCTTGACCAGGTAATCGGAAGCGCCCAAGACGAACCCCTTGTTCTTGTCGTCGACAATCGTGGACATGATCACCGGGATATCGCACAGCTCCCGGTCCGTCTTCAGAGACGACAGCGTTTCCCAGCCATCCATGCCCGGCATGAGGACGTCCAAAATGATGGCCGAGGGGTGTATTTCCCGCGCCTTTCGCAGCCCCTCCCAGCCGCTCGACGCCAGTGCCACCCGGCAACCTTGTTTTTCAAGCGATCGGCTCATGAGTTCTCGCGCGGAAGCATCGTCGTCAATGACCAGGAAGAGACCCGCCTTTCGATCGACAGTTTCTGAACCTCCAAAAGTCGAGTGGGCGGTCGAGTTGATCGCGGAAGAGCTGACAGGCTGGGGGATTTGTCGCTCGATTGGCAATTTCGAGCCATGTGCTTCAGCCGGTAATTCCAGCGTGAAGGTGGAGCCCTGGCCCGGTACGCTTTCCACCCGCAGCTCCCCGTTCATCAACTGACAAAACCGCTGGCTGATCGCAAGGCCTAACCCGGTGCCTCCGTACTTGCGTGAGGTCGAAACGTCCGCCTGGGTAAAAGGTTTGAAGAGTTCGCCCATCTGCTGCGGGCTCATTCCAATGCCGCTGTCTTCGACCCGGAATTGCACCCATTCCCGCCCATTTTTCTTCTGCCGCCTCGCTTCCAGGCGAATTTCTCCCTGCTTGGTGAACTTGCAGGCGTTGCTGAGCAGGTTAAACAGCACTTGTCGTGTCTTGGTCTGATCGGCCAGCATCCATCCCAGATCCTCCTCCAACGCCACCACCAGCCGGTTACCGTTCTTCTCCGCCAGAGGCTGCGCCGTGTCCAGTGTCTCTTCGATCATGGAACGGACCTCAAAACGCTCCGGGTACAATTGCATCTTGCCGGCCTCGATTTTCGAAAGATCCAAAATGTCGTTAATCAGATCCAGCAAGTGCTTGCCGGCTGCCTGAATCTTTGCCAGGTCTTGAAAGTATCCGTGTTGTCCCGTTTCCTGGGCTTCTTCCTGGAGCATCTCGCTGTAGCCGATGATGGCGGTCAGGGGTGTGCGCAGCTCATGGCTCATGCTCGCCACAAAATCGCTCTTGGCGCGGCTGGCAGCCTCAGCCATTTCCTTGGCGCGCAGGATTTCACGCTCCACTCTCTTGCGTTCCGTGATGTCTCGGGCGACACCCAATATTCCGACGGTTTTTCCTCCCTCCTGGATCGCCTGGAGGTTGACATCCAGAAGCACCCCGTGCCCCTGTTTTGTGGCAATCTCAAACTCATGAACCGGATAGGGCTGGCCGCACGAGGCGCACTCGATGGCCTCCGCCACCTGCCCTCTCGATTCCGGGGCAAAGAATTGCACGGCCGGGTTTCCTTGAGCCTCCTTTTGCGTGTAACCGAATACCCTCTCCACGGCCTTATTCACGGAAAGGATGGTCCCCTTCGTATCGATCGTGAAGATAATGTCGTTGGCATTTTCGACCAGGTATTGATAGCGTTGTTCCAGGGCACGTTCGTGCTCGAGGCGCTGGACGATCAGGTCCGTTTGACTCTTCACTCGCCGCCGCAGGGCTGCCACCCAGAGTAGAACCATCAGTACCACGAACGCCAACAGGCCGAATGCCGTCAGGGCTTTGCCGACCGTCCACCAGGGAGACTGGCGGGTGACGACGATTTCATCCGCGGATCGCAGTGCAATGCTGAATGACTGAGTTTTTTCACTCTCGTCATTCTTGACCAGGCAGATACCGGTAATCCGCAACAGGCTGCCTGTGCGGAGATTGATGAACCTGGGGTCGATCTCCCTTTCCTCCAGCGAAGCATTAAATGTCGTGCCGGCAGATTTCAGGACGAGGGTCTGCCGGCCCGGTAGAATCGTTTTGTCGAGCAACCAGCCCTCGACGGAAACCAGCAGACAGTCGTGATTCCCCTGGAGTATCTGCTCAGCCGTGACCAACCTGGGGAGAGGAGGCGTCGCGGTGCCGATGATTCGGACCATGGCATCCTCAAGGCAAAACTCGAAGTCGGAGATCCTCGGAAAGCCGACCACGTCTACCCGGTCTCCGGGCTTAAGTGCGATGGACTGATCTGTTTTGACCCGCAGGCCGTTCGTTCCATCAAAGATGTAGATTCGCCTTCCAGGTTCTTGAAAGCTGACGGTGCCTTGCACTCGGATGCGATGTCCCGCCGTTTCGTTGGGCGAGAAGCGTTGGACACTGGAAATGGGACGCACATACACCTCAAAGCGGTCCGCCGGTGCTGGCTTTATTATGTCGAGCTGGTCCAAACTCGGAACATAGATAGTAACTCCGATGAGTTGATACTTTTCGTTAAAGAGGGCTCCGCAAACCCCTCGCACTCGGATTTCGGCATCGACCAGTCCGTCTGGAACCGTCTGGTCAGGCCGGGGAATCTGCACCAACAGGCGGCCACCCACCACAGCGACCTCCAGGATGAGAGAACTGTCATCGGTCCGGGCCTGCCGCACAATGCCCTCTGTTTCGACCCACTGGCTGTCTTCGCTGGTGGACAACATCTTTTCCAAAGAGACTCGCCGAGGTTTCGGGAGCGGGGCTTCCCCGATGATGTGCCAGCGGGGCTTGCCGATTTGCGGGGCGAAGTCGGGCGCTTCCGTGTCTCCTTCCAAATCGATGAACTGCCCCGTCTTGAGGGCAGGGGGCGGGAGGGGGACATTCACCCATATCCCCGCCGTAGAATCCTGAACGAAGAGATCGGGCGGTATGACCTCTGCAGGGCTGCGCTGGATTCCTGGATGGTAATAGGTAATGACCCCTCGGATATGAACCGGGTAACCTCGATTGGCCTGTTCAGGCGTGAGTTGCCGAATCTGCTCGGCCTGAGTCAGGACCGGGAGGTTCACGCGGTCATTAGCCGATTGCTGACCCTGGGCGTCTGCATTGCACAGGAAACAGCCCAGCAAAGAGACTGCCATGCCCCATCCTCTGACGGTGGATGCAAGACAGCCCTGGTGGGTCATTACGTCATGGTGATGCATTTGAATGTCTCCTTGGGCGCCTCCAACCTGCGCGATTCTACACAGGCTGCGCCTCTGCTGGTGACCGGGTTCCGGGCCGGTTCCTCACCAGCGAACAAACCTCTCCCAGCAACTGCTCCCCGTCCTGGTCCCCCTTCCCCAGGATCTTCTCCACCGAGCCGTTCAGTTGCTGCCGTTCTTCGTCGCTCAACTCCCGCCCTGTCACCACCACCACCGGGATCGTTCGCCCTACCTCCTGGCTGCGCAAGTGCCGCAAAAACTCCAAGCCATCCATCTCCGGCATTACCAGGTCCAACAGAATCAGTTCCGGTGTTTGTTGGGCCACCTGCTCCAAGGCCACTCGTCCGTTTTCCGCTTCCCGCACGAACCACCCTGTCCTCTCCAGAATCCTCCTCATCATCTCCCGCGTCATTGGATCGTCTTCCACCAACAGGACATCGCCGTGGCGGCATTCTCCCCGCCAGCGATGCAACACGGTTGTTAGTTGCTCCGGTTTAATCGGCTTGACCAGATAATCCGAAGCCCCCAGCGAGAACCCCTTGTTCCGATCATCCACGATGGTTTGCACCACGACGGGAATCTCTGCCAGTTCCTTGTCCTCCTTCAGGGCCGCCAGCACTGTCCAGCCATCCATCGCCGGCATTATCACGTCCAGGATAATGGCCATGGGATGCTTTTCACGAGCCAACCGCAATCCCTCTTCCCCATCCAACGCTTCCAGTGCCTTGATCCCTTCCTTGGCCAATAACCGCCTGACCAGTTCCTGTACGGACGGGTCATCGTCAATCACCAGCACTTGAGGGGCGCCCAGGCTCATCTCCCGAGGTTCGTTGTCCTGTTCCGGCTTGTCTGACGACGTCATCCAAAGCCCGACCCCAGGTTTCGCTTTCGCCGGCCTGCCATCTATTCCAGTGGTGGCTTGCGTCGGTAACTCCAGCGTGAAGGTCGACCCTCGACCCGGTTGGCTCTCCACCCTCAAGTCTCCCCCCATCATCTGGCAAAAACGCCGGCTAATGGCCAGACCCAATCCAGTTCCTCCATACTTTCGAGTTGTTGAAGGATCTGCTTGCGTGAACGGCTTAAACAGCTTGGCGATCTCCTCCAGGCTCATGCCTATGCCCGTGTCCTGGACTTGGAACTGCATCCACTCCCCATCCTCCCCCTTACGCCGCCTTGCCTCCAAACGGATCTTCCCCTCCTTAGTAAACTTGCAGGCATTGCTCAACAGGTTGAACAAGATCTGCCTCGTCTTGGTCTGATCTGCCGCAATCTCGCCTAGATCCTTGTCACAGTCCAACTCCAGCCGGTTGTTGTTCTTCTCGATCAATGGCTGCAACGTGTTGGTGACTTCGTCGATCACAGGCCGGACTTTGAAACGCTCCACGTACAACTGCATCTTGCCTGCTTCGATCTTCGACAGATCCAAAATGTCATTGATCAACCCCAGCAGGTGCTTGCCGGCCGATTGGATCTTTTTCAAATCCGGGGTGAATTCCTCCTGAGTTTCGTCTGTGGCAATCTCCTGCAGCATTTCGCTGTAACCGATAATGGCATTCAGCGGAGTCCGCAGTTCATGGCTCATGTTAGCCAGGAACTCGCTCTTGGCGCGGCTCGCTTCCTCCGCCTTTTCTTTGGCGGCTATCAGTTGCTCGTTCGTCTGCTGGAGCTCCTTGGTGCGAGCTAGCACCTCTTCTCTCAGGTGTTCCCGATGCCGTTGAAGCTCCTCGTCCCGGATTTGGATCTGCTCCAGCATCCCGTTAAAACTCTCAATGAGGGTGCCTATTTCGTCCTCAGACTCTTTGACTGCCCGAATTGAGTAGTCTTTTTGGTTTGTGACCCCCTTGGCCGTTTGAGCCAGATGTAAAATGGGCAAGGAAATGACACTTTGGAGTCTGGCTGTTAGGAGATAAGCCACCAGGGAAGACCCGCAAACTATGATGAGAAGGATGAGGCTGTAGCGCCACAGGCGGGCTTCCATCTCCTTCAGGTCTGATTGGATGTAAACCGTGCCGAGGAGTTCACCATCCAGCATAATCCGCTGAAAGTGCACCAGGTGATTGGCTTCAAATTGACTTCCATCGGCTCGAGGCGGCGGCGGCAAAAAGTCTCCTTTCGGGTTTTCCCGAAGATACTTAGCAAAGGGTTTCCCGTTCTTGGAGTAGACACAGGCGGAAACCACATGCGGCTCGGCACTAAGAGCAGACAGCGTCTCCCTGGCGGCGTTCTGATCGTCAAAGGCGAGGGCAGCGGTGCTGTTGGAGCCGATTATGCCAGCCAGGACCGACAGGTCGCGTTTCATGGTCTGCCGCAACATGAGCAGGTCATACGTGATGAAAGCAATGCACGACAGCAGCAAAGCCGCCGTGCTGATGACCATGATGATTGCAGTCAGTTTACGTTTGATAGAGAGGTCTTGAAACAGGCGCATCTTATTTCCTCGCATCGGGATGTTCATCTTTGAGGACCTTCGCCAGAGCCAGCAGCTTGGAGCTGATTTTCAAATGGGCCCGTTCAGCCGTGTCGACGTTGATCTCAAAATGGACTTTGTTCTCTTCCAGCGTAAAATTAATGACTCCGCCGGTCTGGGCAAATCCTTCTGTCTCTCCGATAGTCAAGACGCATTTTCCCTTGAGACTCTCCATGATCTGGGAGAGATGTCGAGCCTCCGACGAACTCACAAACAGCATATGAAATCCTTTCAAGTCTTGCTGTCGGGTCAGCCGCTTCAGCACTAATTCGCGGCCGTTAACTGTCTTGCCTTTGATCACTTGTTCGAGCGCACCGCCAAAAGGATCCTCGCCTATGACGCCCAACAGGATGGGAGCCTGGGCGTCGGGGAAGGCATTGGACGGCCACTCCACAAACCGCGCGAAGTTATAGAGAAACGCAGCCTTGACCTGGTACTCACTGAAGGCTGGAGAATCCGCCGGGGCTGTGGTCGTACTGCCGATCAAGGCGAGAACTGAGATCGATACCACCAGCCAGAGGCGCAGGAATGGGAGATTGTCACAGGCGTCTCCGTAACTTCCCATCGATCGATCTGTTTCCCTCATAGACTCCATAGAATTCTTTCTCTCTGGCCGTTTGTCTCAGTTCAATCGGATCCGCAAACTCTCAAGTGGGCTACTTGAGAACGTAGACCAATTTGACTCGGAACGCCCTTCCATCCTGCCAGATAATGTCTTGCCGGTACTCATCTGAAGCTGGATCGCCATACCTGGTGTTGGAAAAGTTATATACACTGAAGGAGAAGTCGAGTCCCTTCAGGAGCTTCTGGGTTGACAAAGTCAAGTTAGGAACCACAAATCCGTCGATTTCGTTCCACGCTAATGTCTTTCTCGAACTCAGGTAAAGCAAGTTGAGCCCGGCAAACAATCGTTCCCGGATGAGAGGCACCTTAAGGTTGAGCTTGGCCATGTGCTTGGGCGAGTTGGTGAGGTCTGCTCCCGTTTGGTGAATCTGTGAATCCTGGAACGAATAACTGACTTGCCCCTGAAGGCCATTCTTCCACTTGCCTTCCATCTCCAATTCCATCCCTGTGGCGCGGGCATCCTGGGAGTTCCTGAAGACAAAGAGTCCATCGGCTGGATCCACCTCCTGGTTGATCAGCCCATTGATCCGGTTATAGAAACCTGAGGTGGAAAACCGATAATGCTTTCCCAGGTAGTGTTCCAAAACAACCTCAACCGTCTTGATGCCCTCGGGCTGCAGGTCTGGGTTAGCCTTATAGCCAAATCCGCTATACATGAATTCATAGGCATTGGGGGCTCGAAATGCACCCCCATAAAGGATCTTGATGGCGGTCTGCTGTCGGGGAACGACGATTAACCCGAGTCTGGGATGGACTGTGCCTCCAAAGGTGTCATAGTGATCGTAGCGCACGCCCGCATTGAGAGTGAGATGCCTCGTGATCACGTACTCATCTTGCACGTAAAGCCCCCAGACACTGGTCCTGCTCTGTTCATCCAGGTAGCTGAAAAAGGGATTTACATCATAATTCTTTCCGGCCAGGTGAAAATTGTCACGGTATTCGACCCCTCCAATCAGCTGATGTTTGTCCCCTAGCTTTCGGGATAGCTTCAATTCTCCTGTCGCCCAATTCGCTCTTGCCTCATCGCGATTGATGACGCGTACTGGTTGGTCCTCCGTTGAATAGTCGTAGATCCAATCCCCGTCATAGCCGTACCGGTCATAGGAGAGGCGGCCAACCAGTTTCCATCGATTCTTAAAGACATGTTCATAGCCGAAGTTCAAATAGCCTCTTTTGTCGAGAGTATAGGTGCCAGGATCATTGAAGATGACGCCTACGGGGGCAGTGGGCACGATCTTCTTCCTTGAGCTAAATACTCCTTGGAAGGAGAAATCCCGGTACGACAGGTTGGTGAAGAACTGCTCGAACCGGTCCCCGTCGCAGTTCACAGCAATGCCGTTGTTCGTGGATGGGTCGTCAAATTCAGGGAAGTACAACCGCTCCTGGCCTGCACTGTCGTAATAGGTGCCCGAGAAGAGCATCTCCAGGCCGTTTTGGCGTTTGGTGCCGTAACTGAGTCGGCCCCGGTATGAATTGAAACTGCCCGCATCGGTGGAAGCTTCCAAAGCATTGAGATCTCTTCCTTTCTTGGTGATGACGTTGATCACTCCGAAAAATGCGTTGGTGCCGTAAAGAGAAGAACTAGGACCGCGAATAACTTCCACGCGTTCAATTAAATCCACGTCAACAGGGAACTCTGTACCAATAAGAGCCTGCTCGGCCAGACTGTCGTTCATTCTGTGGCCATCAACCAGCAGCAGGATGCGGGTGTTCACATCGCCGGGACGGGCAAAGCCTCGAACTCCGAGGTAGCTGTAATTGCGGTCATAAGTTGTGTAGAAACCGGGCACGCTCTGCAAGATGTCGGCCATGGTTCGGTATCCAAACTTCTTAATATCGTCTGCCGTCACCAGACTGACGGAGGCAGGAGCTTCCGTTACTTTCTGCTCATATTTGGAGGCCCCATAAACCGTGTCTACCTCCACCTTCATCAACTCTTCGAGGCTCATATCTGTGAGGTCCGGCTGCTTCTGGGCCCACGACACTGCTGTCAATAACACCATCCAGAGAAAGAAAACAAAGCAGCCTCCGGGATTCAAGGGGCGTCGGAGATGCCTCGTTCCTTCTTCGCTTTCAAGTGACTCGATGTGTCCGCCCAATGTCTTGCCTTCCTCATCCCGGCTGTAAGCACGCCGAGTGTCTTCTGTGCCGTTCTCAGCCTGATAGCTCGCATCCTTAAGAACTAGAATAGGTACGAAACCTTGAATCGAAAGGTGCTTCCATCCTGCCAGAGGATGTCCTGCAGGTGCTCTTCTGCCCCTGGATCCCCGTACTTCGTATTGGAGAAGTTATACATGCTGAACGAGAGATCGAACCCCTTCAGGAGCTTCTGGGTCGAGAGGGTCAAATTGGGAACCACAAAACCCCCGACCTCGTTGCCTGCCAGCGTCTTTCTCGAACTTATGTAAAGCAGGTTGAGGCCGGCAAACAATCGCTCCCGGATCAGTGGCGCCTTGAGATTGAACTTGACCATATGCCGGGGTGAATTGGTAAGTGTCGCCCCGGTCTGCTGAATATAGGAGTCCTGGAAGGAATAACTCACTTGCCCCTGCAGACCGTTGGCCCACTTGCCGTCCATTTCCAATTCCAACCCCTTGACGCGAACATTTTCCAGGTTCCGGAAGACCAGGAGTCCATCGGCCGGGTCGGTCTCCTGATTGATCAGCCCGTTAATCCGGTTATAGAAGCCCGAGGCGGAGATGCGATAGTGCTTTCGCAGGTAGTGCTCCAGGACCAGCTCAACGGTCTTAATGGTTTCGGGATTGAGAGCCGGGTTAACCTTTAGGCTTATCCCATCACCATAGAACAGTTCGTAGACATTGGGCGCCCGAAAGGCCCCGCCATAAAGGACCTTGATGGCGGTCTGCTGGCGGGGAGTATAAATCAGTCCGAGCCGGGGATGGGCCGTGCCCCCAAAGGTGTCATAGTGGTCATAGCGAACCCCCGCATTGAGGGTCAGATGCTTCGTAATGGCAAACTCATCTTGAGCGTA
>DATKMG010000431.1:0-2541 GCA_035541995.1 Terriglobia bacterium | reverse complement strand
AACCTCCATGTTCGGCCCAAGTCTTCCCCACACTAAGTTAGAACTTGGACCAGTTTTTGGGGAGCAGGTCACCGAGGATTTCTTGGCAGGCAAAAGAAATTGATTGTAATGCCTAACGACATATTCAATCTTATTTCGGAGTCATGAAAAATTGCTCTGGATGCACCGGACCAGGATTGGGATACATCCAGCTCTGAAAATCTTTTTTCGGGAGATTGTGAAAATTGATTCCGGCAACATAGTAGTCCGGCGGTTCAATTACCAAACCGATCACCCAGAGGTCCTTTTCGTTGGCTGCAATTATGTTCCCGAACAACCCTTTGATCTTGTCCTGAGAAGTCGTGGTCAGTATCCTATCATAGATTTCCGTGAGTTCCCTAATTTCCAAAGGAGGTTCTTCACCCTGCTTGCCTCGGGTCTGATACCACAGGCCATACAAAGGTGCGTTAAGGCTCTCAGAGCTGTAAGGGAAGTACCAACGCGGGTCTAGCAGGCACTCCATACCGCCGTCACCAGACCACAGGGCTATATCGTGGGCAGCGGACTGTACCCGTTCCCGGAAGAGCGCTCTGGTTTCCGTTTTCACCTCGGTGTCGATTCCGATCTTCTCAAGGTTGGATGCGATAATCGCAGCCGCGTCGACCCAATCCTGTACCACCACCGTGACGTCCAAAACCAAACGGAGGGGTTTACCGTCCGGTCGCATTCTCTTACCGTGAGATCCTACCTTCAGGCCCATCTCATCAAGAAGCGCCTTGGCTTTTTCAGGAGCATATTCCAGGTATGCCTTTTCATACGACTCGCTGTAAAATGACGATTCTTTCAGCGGGGCAGCTTGCCTGGGGACGCCCTGCCCGCGGTACACGATCTTGTTGATCTCGTTTCGATTTATCGCATGGGACAGGGCTTTGCGAAATCGGTGGTCAGATAAAATCTTTCTCATCTCGGTATTCTTATGATTCAGGTTCGGAGCGAGCAGTAACCCGACTGACGCAGTCGACATCTTGGGAACGAGCTTGTACTTTCCCTCCGATTTGTTCGCCATAAGGAGAATCGAATTCCGCATACCCCCCAGCAGACGACCCTGCATGTCTATTTCACCGGCTATGGCCTTGAGCAGAATAGTTTGCGGCTCAGCCAACAGTTCATGGACGATGCTATCTATGTACGGCAGCTGATTTCCATTCGGATCGACCTTCCAGTAATAGGGGTTGCGTTGCATGACCAATCGCGTGGCGGGCGCAGGCACTTTGGTGATCCACGCGCAGATGGAGGGAAGATCAGTGTTGAGGAAGAGGGTGTGCCAGTCGGCAACATCCTCGAACAGTTTCAACCATGATGAAGCCTTCTTCTCTTTCATCAGGGCCTGCAGTTCCTCTGGCTCGGCATATGTCTTGTGAAACTTCTTCAAGTAATGCTTCGGTTTGGTGACCAGTTCCATCCCCTCGGGGCAGGCCAAGCGTTGGAGGAAGAGGCTGTACGGTTTGGCGAACTCGATCCGAATCGCATAATCGTCTATCTTGGTAACCTTGGGTGGAATACCGTCCGGAGAAACCCACCTGGGAAGAGCGGGGGTCAAATCTTTGTTAGAAAGGATATCTTCGAAATAGAAAATTATGTCGTCGGCCGTAAAGGGTACCCCGTCGGACCAGCGAACGCCTTTCACTAGATAGAATGTGAATATACGACCTGTCTCATCAATTTCCCATTTCTCGGCAAGATTGGGAATGATCTCGAAGTCCGGGCTCCAGCGGACCAGTGGGTCGTAAAGGATCCTGCGGGCCCCAACGAGATCCGTTAGGCCGGTATACGCTCGGCGCCAAGTTCCCCCGTAAGCACCGTTGCTTTCAATGGGATGGACCACTGGGGGAGACGGCGGCAACCTTTTATCAACAGAAGGCAGTTTATTAGCCTTGACCAGGGGAGTGAGTATAGGCGCCTCATTAAGGGCCAATGTATCACCCGGAATAAAGCCGCCGACGAATAAGAAGACCGATAGCCAGGCAGCGGTTAGAAATCGTCCTCTTTTCTCCTTGCTCATTGCGTTCTTACCTCGGATAACTCGCTCCCACTGAATCCCAGTTTCTTGTGTGAGCGGCTCTGGAGACCACTTGCAACTCAGCAAGCCAGCAGTTCCCGGAACTGGAATGTTCGGCTGACAAGCCATGTCCACCGGAAATCAAATTCACCATCAGATTGCTAGAAAAAGCATCCAACCAATCGGTCTTTTTTGCACTTCGCTATGGATTGTCCGCTTGCAATACCAACTCCGCCGCGCTCGCGTCATGTCTCGGCCTGAGTTTCCTGACGGTGACGGCGATCTGCGCAGTGCCCGTCTTCGTGGAAAGGTGGACATGGAGAAAGGTTTTAGCCAGTAACGATGGACTTGCGAACTCTGACTGCTCATATTGCAAATTTGTTTCGTATCGCAGCTATTCCAAATTCAACAATTCGTAGATATTCAGCTCTGTATCAAAATATAGCAGCCTATGGTTGATGGTTTCACCGATACCAGTCAGTAGTTTAACAACCTCCTGGGCC
>DATKMG010000430.1:0-12691 GCA_035541995.1 Terriglobia bacterium | reverse complement strand
AAGCAGAAAGGGGATTCCCCCTATGTCTTTCCCCATAGGGAAGGGAAACACGCAGGCGAGTGCATTAGAGAGGCAAAGAATTCATTTAGTGCAGCTCTTGAACGCGCCGGCATCCAGAATTTCCGCTGGCACGACCTGAGGCATTGCTTTGCGAGTTGGCTAGTCATGGGTGGAGCAAATCTCGTGGCTGTCCAGAAGCTATTGGGGCATCGTTCATTGCGTATGACACTTCGCTATGCGCATCTCTCTCCCGACTATTTGCAGGACGAGGTGAAGATTCTGGATAAATCCTTGCCCATTTCTTGCCCTTCAGAGGCAACCAAACCAAGCCAATCAGGGCAAAAGAAGATCAATTTGGGCAAAGGAAAGTCATCTTCAAGTATTTCTGTCTGAGATAAATAGGTGGCTTGAGGTCAACGCATGCAAAAGGGGGCTATTGAGAGCAAGTTCCCTAAAATAGGCCTGTTAACCGGAGGGTTGTAGGTTCGAGTCCTACCTGAGGAGCCAATCACTTACGAAGAATTCCTACCCTCAAAAAACGCTGAATGTAGCGGAAAATGTAGCGACTCTATATAAAAACGCTCATCTTACTCTCGCAATTCTCGACTTTTCTTCCGCCCGTTTTGTGGATATGACTTCCAGCGCCCTTCGTTTGTGCTCGGTGCGGATATGGGAATAGTGGGTTAACATTCTGCGGCTGACGTGGCCCATGATGGACATGATTGTCTCGTCGCTAGCGTCGGTCTCGGCTAACTTGGTTCCGCAGGTATGGCGCAGGTCATGGAAGCGACATTCCACCTGGACAGTTCTCTTAAGATTCTGCCAAGCAGTCTTCAGGGTGGTTACTGGCCTGGTAGGATCCCAGTGCTGCGCACGCCCAAAGGGGAAAAGATAGTTTGATGGAAGTGTTGGACCGATACGCGTCCGATACCATTCGGCATATTGCGACAGCACCAGTACCAATTCCTCGTTCAGCGGGATTGTCCTGCCTGTTCCGGCCCTTGTCTTGCTCTTGCCAACGGTCAGAATTCTCTGACTGAAATTAAGCTGTTCCCAACGGAGAGTCCTAATCTCAGTGTCCCGCATCCCCGTATTCAGGCCGATGGAGACGACCGGATACATGAAAGGAGATCGAGCTGCCTTCGCTCCGGAGAGCAGCCTGCTTTCCTCATCCAAGCTCAACGCCCTTCCGATTTCCTCGCGTTGCTCCAAGCGAAGGTTCTTCTTCCGCGACATCTCTACTCTGATCACTGCTCCAGTTTTCCCGAGTAGTCGCAACAGAGTCATTACTTCCTCATTAATGCACTTGCCGGACCCCCCTCCTTAAGCCGTGCGAGCTGATATTCCTCGATCTCCTTTTCTGTGATATCGATCAGCATCCTGTTGCCCAAATGTTTTGTCAGATGCTGGATTACATATTTCATGTATCTCGGGGTCGAGGCAGGATGCTTGATCTGATACTTATTGAGGTAATCCTCCGCGGTTTGTTTGACGGTCTGAATCCGGTCTTTGCGGCGATCCTGGACGGCGTTAAAGCCTTCTTCCAACTCGCGTCGACGCTTCTCTTCCGCCATCTTTGCCAGTGTCTTCTTCTTGGTTTTCGTTGACTCCTGAATGTGCCTTCCCGCAAACATAAAGTGATACCACCAGATCTGGCCTCGCCTGAAGAGACTCACGCGACCTCCCCGTTGTAACAGCGATTAACAAAGTCTTCTATGTCTGTCCGACGATACCACAGGCGGCGACCAATATGGAAGAACCGAGGGCCCTTGAATTGTCTACCCTCCGGACTACTCTGCATCCGCCAAAGCCTGAGGGTTTGCACTGAAAGTTTCAGATGTTGCGCTGCTTCCTTTTCGTTAAGCCAGTCTGTGTCTATTAGGTGCGTAATGTCTCTTTCCCTTTGCACGAAAACATCTCCATGAACGTCAGGCGGATTTGTGCAAGATAGCAAGCATTCGGGCAACTTGGCGCCAGATTACCGTTTCCGCGCCATCAGCGGTGGGTTTTCTTGCTCTCCTGCTTCTGTCTCAATCCCGTATGCAGCTCCTTGGTGTTTTTCCTATGGCACGGCACGCAGAGGTAAAGCACCTTATTGCCGAAGCGGACATGCAGGTGTCGAGGTGCGGACTCCAATCTGCAGACTCACCTGGCAGGTCTTTAGCGAGCTGGAAATGACTTCCTCAAGAACCCTGGCCAGCTGGCCTTCGGCAATATGAGCATCGACGTTGAAGCGGTAAGCGCCATTGATATCCCGCTGAGCCGCTTGCATCTTGCGCAGGCGACTTTTGTAGGACCGCACCACCCTGGATTGCTCGGGGATCGAGAACTCGGCTGAAACTACTAAAGGGAAATCCTGAATTAACAACTCGCGCAAAATCCCCGGGAAGGTAGCGTCGGGAAGTTCCTTAAGACTTAGCCATGAATAGAGCAGTCCATTGATTTTGAGGAAATCGTCTCCTTCGTCCTCAATGCTGACATTGGAGATTTGACTGCGAGCGCTCTCATAGCTCAAGCATTGATCATAGCGCCGATAGGGTAGGCGGTCATCCGCTATCGGGTTCAAGGCTCGTTTAATCTCCAGGAACAACTCGTCGTGGCTCAGCCGGCGAAGTTGTGTTGCAGTGGCGGCCAGCGAAGACTCCACTCCGGCTAACAGGCTGTTGAACTCTGAAAGAAGCGCTCCATGCTCTCGCCGGGAGCGCCGGATGCATTTGTCTGCCGAAAGGCTCCAATTACCGCAGGCCGAAAATGTCTTCCAGGGAGAGAGGCCTTCCGTTGCGGGACGCAGGCGGGGGTCCCAAATGAAGTAGGCATGGAGGAGATGACGCAAGTAAAAGCCTTGCTCGTTCTTCTTGCGCCAGGCTTCCATGCGGATTCGGTCCAGAGCCTGAACCGAGGGATTGGGATTGCGTTGGGACTGGTTGTATCGGCCTAAAAGGTCTTCCACACCCTCGACAATCTCGAATCGTACTTGAAGGCGCATGGCAAGTTCGGGCAGTGTGCGCAATAGAGCTTCCAGCAACCCCTTCAAGTGCTGTCGCTGTGTGTCCGAGTCATAATAGGAGTGAAGACCGCCCAATTCGTATCCCGCCACATAGGCGCCGTTGGTGCGAATCATGACGCCATCGACGAAATCCCGCACAGGAAGGAGTTCGCAGAAAGCCGGATCGCGCAGTTCCGCTTCGTGTTTTGCCCAGGTCGTTGCCTTCATGCTCTCCTCACAGATTGAGATAGGGCTGAGTCTGCTCTCGGTCTCCTTCAAGGCAGCAATGAACTTTGGGCTTCAGATGGAATGAGAGCCAGTCCATCAAGTACCCTCCTGGTTTGCCGTATTTGAAGAGGATCAGAAACGGAATACTCAACACGGGCACACCGTATTGGAGGCTCAGGCTCATGGGAACCCCAAACATCTCTCGGTCTATGAACCTCCCCAGAATATTGAAGAGGACCGCCAGGATAACTACCACGAAAAGATCCTCGAACTCCAGGTAGAGAAATGTGACCCGCGTCTGGAGGTTTCGATACACAGGGGTTGGTTCTAAGGCCACATGAACTCCCTTGACCGATAATCCATTGCTAGCAGATCAACTGATGAGGGAATCAATTCTCATATCTCGATTTCCTTCGCTTCATCCCTCATCCTTCATACTTCACCCTTCACACTTCATCCTTCAACTGACTCCTCCCGTCCCCCGGGCGATAAAGAACTCGGCCAGCCGTAGGAGCCCAGAGACCATAAAACAGCAACCCGCTGCTATGAAATTACGCAGGTAACTATGGCCGATCGAGACTCGATCCAGAACTCCTCCAAAATGGATAACGCCCACCGCGACTTGCATGGCACCGTAAAGGGGCAAAACCACATTGGCAATCCAGTTGGTCAGATTCAGCAGGGAGTTCCAGTAGAGGTCCGGATTATTCCAGGCCAGTTGGGAGGTGAAGCTTTCCATCATCCTCAATAATCCCGAGACCATGAGGGCCAACAGTCCTCCATACATCCAGTGGTGGTAGTCCCTTCCCCGGGAGAAACAAACTATCGCAATGGAAAAGAAGACCCCCGCCAGGGTTGGCAAGATGACATTTCCTGCCCAGTTGGTCAGATTGAGAATCCCGGTGTAGAAGTCCATAAAGTGCTCAGTGGTCAGTGGCAAGTGGTGAGTGGCGAGTGATAAAAAGAAAGTCCCTCTTCTCTGGCAAGCATTTCAGTCCACAGGTGGTGGAGCGGCAAACTCCAAGCCACATATGGCCCACATTGAACAACAGATCTGATTGCCTCTCACTCATCACTTGCCACTCGTCACTGCTTCATCCCATCATCGTTAGAATCAGTCGCCATAGGGATGAGACAGCCAAAAAGCCTAAAGAACAAGCCACCAACCGAAGCCAGGGGCGGGCGGTGGCGAAGTTGAAGATAGCCCCGATGATGGCCAGCCCTGCCGCCACGGGCATGATTTTGCCGGCCAGATAGTTCCACAACCCATCAAGAACATCGGCCAGCGACAGTTCTGTGCTGTTATTCAGGCTCCAAATCAGGTTGAATGTGGTAGATACAGACAACAGGAACATGGCAGTCAGGATTGATTTCAAGGGGTTGTGCCCCTCCGCCGCGTCCAGGATGGAGCGCAGCACAAAATATGCTGCTAGCGTCGGAACTAATCGGCGAATCAGCAGATTGTTGATGAAATAGACAAGTCCCTCCTCGATTGTTCGCAGCCAGTTGGTGGAGACCTCCACCCCACTGGGAATAGGTACATTGACTCCGCGAGCAGCCAGGAAACCTAAGATCGAGGGAAGAGTGACAAACACAATGGCCCAGAACATCCATTTGCTGAAGCCTGCACCGATCGAGAAGTTGATTCCTCCCTCACGGCGTAGATGGATCCCCGCCAGGACCAGGCATCCCAGTCCCGCAAGTGGGGCCAGGTTCAAGAAAAGTCGAATGAGATCGTTTAACAATCCCGGTGTGTTCATCAGGGCACGTTTGACTTCGAACCAAAGAGAACAATTTGGATTTCGTTCTAAGTGACGAGTGGACAGTGAAAAGTGAGAGGCGTTTACCGTATCCGATCGAGAGAGGCCATTGTACCTGCCTATCTACTATTCACTTGCCACTCATCACTGACCACTGCTTTTATGACACCCCAGCAGTGCCTTGATTGATCCAGAATTCCAAAAGACGGGTAAGCCCCGAAGCGGCCAACAACCCTAGAGCCACTAAACCGTAGCGCACAAAGGAACGGCCTGCGGCATAGCTGACAATGGCCGCCACGACGGCTACGCCAGCTCCCACAGGAGCTATAACATTCCCGATCCAGTTCACGAAGTTTAGAAAGGCGCCCTCGGGTTGCGCGCCAGTTTGCCCCTGGACGGCCACATTGGTTTGAGGCGCAGTCCCAAGGGTTTGAGCAATGATCGGCAGCTCTGTGTAGAACAGAAGCCAACCGAGCACAAAGAAACAGGCCAGATTCAAGTGGGATGGGTTGAGTTTGACCATGGATGTCTTTTCCTCCCTCTTGAATGTTCGTTCTTCAAGCCAAGACTCGCTGACATTGCCGAAGCGGCATATCAGCCGGTGAGCGACGCGAAATTACGAACGAATGGGAGTCCTGTCAAATCGCCAGTTCAATTTCTTCTGCCACTCTACCCATGACGAACACATAGCGGCAGCATAGATGGGTAAGAACAATCGTCAGTTGCCCGTCAATCTATCGGCGTCCTACAACAGGTTCAATTGAGAAGGTTGTGCAATTAGAGGATTCAAATATATTCAGGTTTGGCGGGGAACCTTGGTCTTCAAGGTCCAAGCCCCAATATTATAAGAAGCATCTCGAAGAAATCCGGATGAGGAAACCAGGGGGGCGGTTGGTGGGTTGATGAGATTTATTCCAGTCGGCACTGCGTATTCCTAATGCCTGACTGGAGGGTCACCGATCTTGCAGAGGGTTCTGTTGATGATGGAAAGACCCAGACAAGAGGAAGTAACCACAGGCAAGGCGACAATTGAGACTCTCTACGTCCGTTACAAAAATCATCTGCATCGCCAAAACATCTCATCTGATATCGACCCAATTCCTCCGGTGCATCCATGTCGATAGTGTTCCCAACTTGAACGACGAGCATCTCATCAGCAGAATCCAACAACCTGATTCAGTTGTACAGTGCAATTCCTTGGATGACTCTTGTTCACTCTTGAGATACGGCTTGAGCTACACCGTAAGCTGTTAGGGGGAAAGCCGGGTTAACACTCGGGCCAGCGCCTCGTCCGTGGATCCGATAGAACCACAAAGGTTTTCTCTATCCTGCCAAACCTTCTCTGCGAGTTGGGTGTTGGTCTCTGCCTCTTCACTATAACGACTTGGCTGGGGCCGCCGGAGGATAGCCTTATGAGCAACTCCCAGTAATTCATGAACTCCTTCGGGAGTGGAAATCTCGGACCGAGAAGCCAGGCATTCTTCGAGAGTGCGAAGGGTTTTCTCGAGCAAATCTTTGCTCCGGTGAAATCGTTCCGCGGAGCCGAGTCCACGGAGAGTTGGGTCCAGCGCCAGGATTTGTTCACAGATGTCCAGCCGTTTCTGGACTGTCTGGTTGTCCGGCTGCCAGCGCAAGGCGTTGCGGAAGGATTCTCGGGCAGACCTGTAGTTCTGCTGGGCAAACTCGGCTTCACCCAGGCCAGCATAGGCCTCTGCGTCATGGGGCTGTTTCCTCAAGAGATCCCGGTACAGATCTGAAGACTCCTTAGCCGCACCAAAATCAAGGAACATTCGCCCAATCTGTTTTCGTGTCGCAGGATCGTCACGAACATCCTCTGCGAGCGCCATCAATTCGGTCAGCGCTTGCTTTTTGGCGCCGGTCTTACTCAGAAAGGCTACGAGTTCAAAACGCACTTTTGTTGGGTTCTCTACAGACAGGTTCGGCCAGTGGCCATAGATGGCCCGATGATAATAAGTCACCGCTTCTTGCGTTTTACTCTGTCTGGAGGCAATCCTGGCCAAACCGAGGTTGACGATTGCATTCCCAGGATCTTCCCGCATGAGCTCCTGGAGATAAATTCCGGCCTCATTGAGGCGATCCACTTTTTCCAGGGTCATGGCAAGTGCGAGACGATGCTCACGGCTATGGGAGACGGAGAGGGCAGCTCGGTATTGCTCGATGGCCTCTTCACTGCGACCCTGCTCCACCAGGGCGTTTCCTTTCTTGAAGGCAAAGTCCGCCATGGATTGACGTTCGACGCGGTAGTGGTAGATGAAAAAACCGGTCAGCGCAAAAAGTACCAGCAGGGCGGCAGAAATGCCGGCCAACAATAGAAACGGAGAAGCGGTTTCCTGGTCGGGGGGTGGTTTAGCAGGTTGGGGCCGATCGCCTAAGCCGTAGGCATTCAAGACATCCTTGAGCGAGACGATACCTTTCAATTCACGGAGATTGGAACGGCTCACCACAGGGAGAACGTTCAACCCACTTTCCGCCATCCTTCTCAATACACTGTCTAGCGGGTGATCCTCGTGGACGTGCGGAAAGTTATCTGCCCGGAGAAGCGTTTGGGGGTCGGGTCGAGGGAAAAACTCCTCTAGAGGCCTATCGCCCCGCCCCTCTCGGATGGCCTGCTCAAGCTGATCTCTGGAGATCATCCCTAACAAACCAACCGGACCCACTACCGGAAAGGCATTATCCTCTCGATCCTGGGGAAGCACGGAGCGAATGAGAGTTTGGTCTTCCCTCAAAATTGTGCCTGGCGGTCTCACAGCCTGGCTTGTAAGCAACAGTCCTTCCCGCTGCCGGACGAACGAAGGCAGATGAATTCCCTCCTGGTGCTGCAGGGCTTCGTAAATGGGTTCGCGTTGCAGCCGGTATGAAATGATATAGCTGAGCAGGTTGGAGATCATCAAGGGGACGATAATCGAGTAATCTCTCGTCACTTCGAAAATCATAATGACCGAGGTCAGGGGCACTCGAATAATCCCTGCAAATGCTGTCCCCATTCCTACCAGTGCGTAGGCCCCCACGCTGCCTGTGTAGTCCGGGAAAAGGGTGTGGGCCGCACTCCCAACAGCCCCTCCCAACATGGCTCCTAGGAAAAGACTGGGGCCGAAGATGCCGCCGGCATTGCCGGAAGCATAACAGGTTGCAGTGGCAACGAGCTTGAGTGCCACCAGTAGGACCATCATGCCCAGAGCCAGTTGTCCATTCAGTGCCCGGCTGACATGCCCATAACCCACACCCAGCACTTCCGGTACAAACCATCCAAGGATACCGACCAGAAGTCCCCCGACGGCCGGCTGAAACCAACCGCTCCACTGTGGAAGGGATAGGAAATATTTGCGGAGCCACAGGAGTAGCTTGACAAACATCACAGAGACGAACCCTCCTAACACCCCCAGGACCGCATAAGCCAGGATTTCTCCAGGGTGTACGAGTTGGTAGGCAGGCAGGTGGAACAGGGGTTCATTTCCCAGAAGCGTACGCAGGACAATCCAGGACGTAGCCGAACTCAAGACAATTGACCCGAGCACCGGGGCGTGAAGGTCCCCCATCACTTCTTCCAGGGTAAAAAGGACCGCGGATATAGGGGTATTGAAGGCAGCTGCGAGTGCTGCAGAAGCCCCGATCGGGACCAGCGCCTTGAGTCGACTGGGGCTCAATCCCAGCCGGCGACCCAGGACTGAGGCAATTCCCGCACCGACCTGGACGGATGGGCCTTCCCGCCCCAGGGCAATGCCGCTAGCCAGAGTAAGAGCTGAGCAGCCAAATTTCCCCAGTGTCGTCTTGAGGCTGATGTAACCATTTTGAAGAAACAGGGCGGTCTTGGTCTGCGGGATTCCGCTGCCTCGGGCCGCAGGGAAATATCGCTGTAAAAGAACTCCTGCAATCAGCGAACCGAGGAGGGGGATCAGGACACGCCGCCAGCCAGCACCTCCGGCGGGGTACAAACGCAATGCAAGATTTTCGGTCAATAAGATGAAGGCTACAACGACTAATCCCACGATGGCGCCAATGATAAGCGTGAGTACAAGGAGAACCTTGTCCTCGTGCTGGCGGAGCCTCTCGGCATCGGTCCAACTTCGTAATCGGCTTCTCCAAACGGCCATGGTTTTCTGCCTCGCTGCCATGGCTTCTTCGGTACTCAAAGAACCCCCATAGTCTAGGTCTCTTTAATTGCTCTGCTCGTTACGACTCAATTCTTGAAAAGGAAGTATACTTTAAGATTATGGATTCACGCCAAAGGATCCTGCTCGGGCAATGTCATGTTATTTCTAACCGCACAGTTCGTATAGTTAGCGATTAGGGCCAATACTCCATAACCCGGTTTTGAGCAGGCCTCCAACTAGTATCCCCTAATCATTCAGCTCCCTGGTGCCCGACATATCGAATGGAAATTGGTTCGATTGGTGAATACGGGCAAATCAATTAGATTCTATCCGTTCTTCCCAGGCTGAGGAGATAGTTCGATTTGGAAAAGTGCCACGGACAGTTCACGGACGTCTCTACCCAAGCCGAGACGGGCTGGTGAGGCGGCATCAGGGGTTTCGAAGGTGATGACCGTATAGCGAGGATTCGTCAGGAGTGAGCTGGGGATACGAAGACTCTCCATATGCTTGTCGTGGCTATGGATTTCCCATTCCCCTGCCAGTTGACGGTTGACCAGAATCCGGACTCGTTGCCTGTTCACGGTTCCGGGAACCACATAGGCCATAAGTATGGCCTTGAGAGCCACAGAGGCCCCAGGCGGAGAGCTGGCAGCATGAGGGATGCCCGTTTCCCGTTAGTCCAGGTGAGCTGGCCGTCAGGGTCACCCCATCCTTCCGTCTCATAGGCAGTTGAATTCCCGCCTTTGGCAAAAGTGATGGGGGTACCCCACTGGTAGTGCGCAGGATGATCAGGCCTGGGAAACTCGGCCATATCGAGGTGCCCTTCCCGATCTTCAACTGAGAAAATCCTCACATCGTTCTCACCTTCCTGGAACCCCGATTCCGGGACAACCACGGAAAAGAACTCTCCACCACTCCTCCAGTATGTCTCAGTCACTCCCTGAATTGTGCCGTTAAGGGCGACAGCCAAGTGAAGGGGCCCAACAGATCGCTTTGCTGGACGATGGATGCGCCCGCTGATATGTGCCGGTAGGAATTGGGAACGGAAGTCTACGCTGCCCAAGTATTGACCATGGTCCAATTCGATGGTTGCAGGCGCTTTGCCAGTCAAGTCCAACTCCGTCAGCTTTCGGCCCACCAGTTGGCAGTAAACTCCCACCCTAAAAAGTTGCTCGGGTTGGTCCCCCAAGCCAAACAGCTTGATTTTCTCATTCACTATCTCAAGCTTGGGCTCCAAAGAGGCTTCGAAGATGAGACGATGGCCATTCTCATCGATAAATGTTTTTCGGGTTTTCGGTGAAGCATTCCTTGTCAGCACCGATGTTCCGTCCACTTCCCAGGGAAAGTCGATCTTCAAAACATCTGCAATCGTAGGGAGAATGTCCACGGCTTCAGCATTTCTATCGTCGATAGTTCCCTCCCGCTGGTAGGGGAACTTCATAAAGAGCGGGACCGCCAGAATATCCACATTGTTAGTGGCAGTGGGACTGCGGCGGGAATCATTGGGACGGAAACTGCAACCGTGGTCGGCCGTGACGACGATCAAAGACTGATCATACAAGCCTATGCTTCTGAGATGAGAAATGAGGTATCCGAGAAGATTGTCAACCAGCTGAACCTGAAGCAAGTGTCTTTGAAAGGCTTGAACCACAGCCCATCGGTCATCACTCCACAGGTTCGGATCTAAGCCTTGGGAATTGATCCCCTTTACTCCCCTGATTTCAGTGTCAGGAGTGTATTGCTTTCCCGACGGCAGATACTCCCATGGTGCGTGGGGGAGGATACTGTGCAGGAAGTGCAATGTAGGCTTTGCCGAAGTTGAAATCAAGTCGACGAACTGCCTGAAGTCCTCCGGCCGATCTATCCAGTCTCTGGAGTTGGCGAACTCATCCAGGAGCTGCGACGACTGCAGCGCTTGTCCTGTTTGGAGAGCAAAATCCTTCCAGGACAGTGTAATATCAGGCAGCCCCGCGGTGAGTTTGGCAGGAAGAACCCCGTAGAGATACAGTATCCCCAGATCCAAAGTTAACCCCCGCCATCGATGAATGAATGAAGGCCTGACCTTGTCCCCACCGCAGAGCGATTCGGGACAGAGCCGGGAGTCATTTTCCAGGACGTGGAATTCGTAATTTCGGCCCAGCAAAGTGAAGAGGGTGTGAGGATGGTCATTTGCATTGGGTAGAAGCCGGAGAGCCGGTTGCGGGTAAAGGCCATCCAGGATGCTAGGGACCGCGTTCAGCGTGCCTTCACTGACTGCTGTCGCATTCCTATACCAGGTGGCACATTTTGATAGCCTGGCAAAGTGCGGGTAGCGAAACGAGTTGATTTCGAGTTTTTCATTCAGCAAGGAGGTCAAGGGGAATTCGTCAAAAACTACCATGATGACGGGGACGGGGCGCCCAATCTGCCGAAATTGAGTGAACTCCGGGTTATTTTTTTGCGAACACTAATCTGGAGATGGGAGGCCGGAAGAGAAAAAGTAAGGGGAAAAGAATCACAGCTGGAGAGAGGAATATGAATGAGAACCGGCGCACCCTTAATTTGAGGTAGAACAGCGATCCAGCCAGGCCGAGCAGGAATGCCGTGATCACTGCCCCGTAGCCCGGCAACCCGTTCCAGCGTTTCAAGAATGGCAGCAGGACCAGGGCACCCAGACTAGAAAGATTCACGATATGCACGGCGAGTTGAAGGATCTTTCCCAACAGGCGGGCCATTTCCTCCATTATCACACAAATGGCGGGAGCAATAACGGTGAGTCCAATAGCCAGGAAGGTGATGTCCGATGCGTTCAAATGGTGAGCTGCCAGAAAATCCGGATTCCTTCTCAGCAAATCGAAGAGGGGTTGGGCAATGGCAAAACTGGATAGCGTCAAGATATCGAGGCCATCGACCACCCAACTGGAATTCTTGAGTCTCCAACGTTTGCGGCCACCATTTGCGCCTTCATGTGCCATGTAAATCCCAGTTCTGTATTAGTGATCTTGGCCGAAATTCGACCGGACAACTGCCTGCCTCTTCTGGCTCTGGCAACGCAGGGTCAAGTTAAGTGAATGCAGATATGAGTAGGCGTTGTGTCAGGCAGAACTGGACAAGCCCTAATGCCAGTTCCAAAGCTGAAGAGCAATGTCATGATAGCGAAAGATCGATGTCAGCCTCAACGGCATCCAAAGGGGAGTATCAAAATCGAGCTGTTGAATGGCTCTCCTTTTTTGGCATAGGAACCAAAGCACTGGTTCACACTGGATGCAAAACTTGATCGTAACCTTTGGGGAGAAGGAGCCGGAGAAGATATCTTTGGCCCCTGAACGCCACACGTTGTTCCTTATCAACATCTATTGTTTAATTTGTATGGTCTCAGTAAACGGTAGCCCATTATTCGAGATCTAACTGTTCTTGCTTAGTTGGAGGTAGAACCCTTCAGACTCCGTCCGCGGTGCTGACAAAGGCAGAAAACTTTAGTGCGATTATTTTTCTCGTTCTTCGATAGGCAGAGATCACCCGTTTTGAGACGCTGACTTGTGGCAACCGCAGACTGTGGACAAGCCGCCTGGATCCCGAAACCGCAAGAAATGAGGTTAAAATCAAAATGACCGTTTGGGGAGGTT
>DATKMG010000429.1:0-6494 GCA_035541995.1 Terriglobia bacterium | reverse complement strand
AATTCAGGTTACTGCGGTTGATGAAAATGGCATTCGTAGCCACGATTGATTCGTTTCCCAAATCAATTGTGGGCTTTTCAAAAGGTCGAAAGACCCACGGTTACTTCCCAAAACGCAGTAACCGTGGCTACCAAATCTTGCATTTTCATGAAAGTGCCCCATGACCTATAGAGCTCACCACGACCGATGAAAATGTGCCTCTAGCGTGGGAGCCGATCTCGAGCGGCGACCCGTAGAACCCAGGAGGTCGCCGCTCGGAGATCGGCTCTCACATTAAAAGGTAGTTTCGAGAGGGAGTATCAATTATGGCTGAGAATACTATCAGCAGGCGGAGCTGGATCAAAACCAGTACTCTCGGCCTGGCCTCCCTTGCACTTAGACACGAGGCGCCGGCCGTTCAAGCTGAATTGAACAACCAGGATGCGTCAGCGAAACCAAGCCAGGGAGTCTTCAAACATCGTGGTTATCTGGGGTGGATCACCGATCTCGCCAGCGAGCCGGATGCAAATGCGGTCTGGCCTTCCATGAGGCTGAATGCAGCTCTCCTTGAAGACTACCAGCAAACTTTTCACTTGATGCAGGATCTCGGGTTCAATGAAATCTCGGTTTGGGGACTGTACGTCTCGCGGGCCTGGCCCGTCGATATCCGAAGCTCCGTCACCGCTGAACGAGGCAGGAAAGTGGAGAAACTGATCGACACAGCCCACCGGTGCAATGTGCGGGTTTACTCAGGATTAGGGGTTTACAGCTGGGGTTTTGACGAAATCATCAAAGCTTATCCGAAACTCAACCGGGGCAATCCTCAGGCCATGTGCGCCAGTGAATCCGAATCCTGGTCCTGGATGCAGAAAGTGATCGATTTTGTTTTCGATCGGTTTGCGCTTGATGGCGTGAGTCTCCAGTCTGCCGACCAGGGACGGTGTCAGTGTAAACCGTGCAGTGCATACAGCGATGCCCAATATCATGCGCTTTTGAACGTGCGAGTGAGTGAGTACATCCGGAGCCGATGGCCGAAGAAAACGATTGGGGTAAACAGTTGGGGCATGAGATTTGAGGAAGCAGAGTCCCAGCCTTCGCTAGTTAAGATCAGCCAACACGTGGACTATTTGATCGATGTTCACGACACCAGCCGCAGGAAAGACCCAAGTTATCGAAAACAACTCATTGGGTCCCTTGCCTGCGATTTCGGCACCCTGGGTGGCCCCCAGGTGGAACCGCCCCAACATTGGGCGCGAGACCGTTGGTTCCTCCCAACGCTGCGGCGGGTCGGAGAGCATTTGCAGCAACTCTCGAACGAAGGAGGGCGGGCTTGCGAGTATTTCTTTCACATCCTGGCCAATCCGGGTGACGAGATTTCCATGCGGTTGGCAGGCCGAACACTCGCTGATCCAAACACCCCATGGGAAAAACACCTGCGGGATTCGATAGAGGAGCTGTACGGAGTCTCCCGAAGGTCAACTCAAGACGCCATGGTCCAGTTCTTTCTCGATGCTGAGGATGCCTACTTCAGACACGTCGATCCTGGATTTTGTGGAACTCTCTCTCTCGAGCCGCTTGTGAATGATCGTCCGGGCCCTCCCGTTTACCTCAGCAAGACCCTGACAGCTCAGCAGCGTGCAGACTATGCGAAAGAGCTGGTCACGCTCAAATCCCGTGCCGAAGGCTTGCTTCCGGAGGTCCCGCGGCAACCCAAAATGACCAAGATCATCCGCTGCATTGAAAATGTGCAGGGCGACCTCGCCGCCCTGGCCTAATCAGCAGTTTTCACCACAAAGGCACGAAGACCTGACATGGTCGTTGGCCGCGGATGAACGCTGATGAGCGTGAATCGATAAAATGAAATTCAGATTCTATGCCGCAAAGGCGACACAGACTATCTGAAACCGCGATTTTGACATCCGCCCCAAAGGATCAAAACTATCTCCCTTCGTCTGTGGCTATCGTCGTGGACATCTGTTCTCTGCGGCTCAGCGTCTCTGCGGTCAGATTCAGTCGTTGGGCGCGGTCAAAAACTAACCGCAGGGGAACGCAGCGGGAGAGTACAAACCGGAATATAGAAAACCGCATATGAACGCGATAGCCTTTGTAGTGAGACTCGCAGGATATTGTTTATCAGAGTTCATCAGTGTCATCCGTGTCCCGATATCCTCTTAGCGTCTCCGCAGCTCTGCGGTCAGATTCAGATTTTTGTTTGCGGCCGCATTCGGGCTTGGGAGCGGGCCCGGATCAAAACCTCCCCTCGATCCGTCCAATCGCCGCACGGACTTCGCGCGTATTGAATTCCCTCTGATAGTGTTGGTAGGGTTCACTATCCGGGTACTTCTCGGAAGACGTGTACGGGTATGACTTCATGTGATGGAATGGGAGAGGAAACACCGTGTCAGATGCTCCTGAATGCAGGTCCATATCCTTGCCGAAGCCGTCAACATAAAGGAAGAAGGTCCGGGTCCATCCTTGCAGAAGGGGCGGCAGGCTTGTCGCGTCAAATTCGACCTGGATTTCATCTCCATTACGCATAATCACATACATGTCTTCTTTCTCTTTGAGCAGGGGCTCCACGTCTCCATAGCGCGTATAAGATCCCGTGTGGCTTTTCCAGGGAGCCGTCGGCTCAATCGAATCGTAATCGTAGATCAACGGTTTCAAGCCGTCCGAGCTATACTCTCTGGGGAAGCCGTGGAAGTGCAGATCTGCCTTAACCGGGGGAAGGCGATGCAGGCCATAGGATGGGGGGCCTGCGTAGGTGTTCACCAGAACCTGGTCCCAGTATATCCGCATGTTGGTCACGATCCTGACTTGATAGTTATCGGTGAGAAATCTCCCGGTCAGATCGACCACCATGGTTTTCGGAAGTCCCGCGGGAAAGCCCATTTCGGGGATCACTGTCTGCCATCGACCCTGCCGGTTTTTGACTTGCAGGAAAGGAGGAATCAAGGCTTTGCCAGCCTGAGCTGCAGAGTAATTTGCAGTAGAATCAGCATAATCAATCCAGGCAGTCATCAGCAAATTGATGTTAGAGGCTCCGCTTAAATCTCCCAGGTCCAGGACTAATTCGTGCGTTTCAGCATAGCCTTTGTAAGGGAGCAGCTTGAAATCCCGGACATAATTTCGATCCACCCTGGAAAGCAGTGGAAGGACGTCCTGGTGCCGGTTTCCCCAGGCTGCCTGCGGCGGATGTTCATTGCGAGCTGTGATCACCTTGAACTCAGGATAGGGAGGTGCGGGCATCAGGCGTTCGTTCGGGTAGACGTGCTGTTGCGCGGGATGATCCAACACTAAGAGTTGGGTCTGATCGATGTAGAGAACTTCCTCCAATTGGTTGTTAATTCTCAGCGAATAGACTCCCTTCCGCGGACGGAGCTGCGTGCCTTCGATCCGGACATATTCGTCCGTATCAGGAATGCTGTAGCGCCCCGGCTCCTCCAAATAGCCGATTGCGCAGCCGCCGAGGAAATCAGTAACAAACTGGTATTTCGAACCATTCCAACTGTACAACAGCGGACAGGAAGTTCCTTTGCGGTCGAGTTCTTTGACTATCCGGACCTGGTTGATGGGGAGATTGATTTCCGACTGCAACACTCCTCCAGGCCAGAGCAGACGCAAGGCATCCACCCTCTCGTGGCCGCCTAATCCGAGAATCACTTCCGGTGGACTCTGGGACAAGTATCCAGATCCCCCGTCGATTTCGACTTTCTGCCAGAGCAGCCCTGACTTAACCTCCACCTTGGTACCCACGCCCGACTTGTTACTGTTGGATCCTTGGAGGCGAACCTTGATCCAGTGATTTTGGTTGCCTCCTTCATTGCGTAGCAATACGGGAGAACCTCCATTTACGGTAAGGAGAATGTCGAGATCCCCATCGTTGTCAAAGTCTCCAAATGTCGCACTGCGGTAGGCTCTTCCTCGAAATGAGGCCAGGCCGACCTTTTCCGTGACATCGATGAATTTCCCGTCGCCCTGATTTTCCCAAAGTTCTGGTCCCGCGAGCCGGGCGGAATCGCCTGCCTCTCCACCACGCAAGAGAAAAAGATCAAGGTTCCCGTCATTGTTGTAGTCCAGGAACTGAATGGTCCAACCCAAGCCGGCTTCCGGTGAAACTCCAGCCGGCGTCGGCAGGCTTTCTGGTTCGAACTTCCCGTAGCCCATATTCTTTACCAGCATCGGAGCGCCCTGGCGGGGAAGGAGGGCCAGATCCATCCAGCCATCTTTGTTATAGTCTGCCACAGCCAGGCTGAATCCCTTCACAGTGGAGATTGTTCCCAGAGGCCAATCCTGAAAGGTGCCGACACGTTGGTTGCTGTAAAGGTGCGTACCACGATTCCAACTCTCGGTCCAGAAGTCGATATCCCGGCGGTTATCGAAATCGGTGAACACAACAGAAGAGATGGTCTCCAGGGGATTTCTGACTTTGGCCTCCTCCGCCACGTCCGTGAAGGTCCCATCTCCGTTATTGCGGAACAAATGGCAGCCTTGCCCGGCGAAATCCTCGGGGAATCGAAATGTCCGCCCAGTCGGCTTTTGGCTCAAGTTCACATAATTGCCCACGTAAATGTCCAGATCGCCGTCATGGTCGTAGTCTGCCACCGCCGCGGAAAGATGCCAGTGATCTCCCCCTCCAACGCCCGCATGTGCAGTCACATCCGTGAAGGTGCCGTTGCCATTGTTTTGGTAAAGCATATTGGAACCGTAAAAAGTCAGGAAGAGATCAGGGAATCCATCATTGTTGAAGTCGCCCCAGTAAGCCCCCATCCCAAGGCCGCTCGCGTGGATTCCTGCTTGCTCGGTGACATCTTCAAATTGTCCGTTTCCATTGTTATGGTAAAGCCTTGCGGTCGACATAGAAGAAACATCAGAACTGTTGGCCATGATCAAGTCGAGGTTTCCATCGTTATCGTAATCGCAAAAAGCAGCGCCTGAACCCATGGCGGAGACCAGATTCTTCCTGGCAAATTCGGCAGTAAAGGAAGAAGAAGGCACCTCACCACTCAGTGCATTCAAATCTATTCGAGCGCCATGTTGAAAGCGTATCCCTGCTGAGGCTGTGACGTCCACGAACCGTATGGGTTTGGGTGAGGAAGGAACGGGTTGGGGAACCTTAAACTGCCCTTTCAGGTCGGCGTACTCACCAATAGCCAACATGTACCGACCTTGCTCTCCATACTGGTTGCCTGTTGAACTAATTCCCCCCTTCTCACGCAACCGGTCAAATTCCAACATGGCCTTTCGCCCTTCCTCGCTCTTTCCTTTGCGGTTCAGGGTAGTGGCCAGGTTGTAACGGGCTGCCGTGTCATAGGGAGAGATTTGAATCACCCTTCGGAAGTACCGTTCAGCCTGGTCGAAGTCCTGTTTCCTGTAACAAAGTTGTCCCAACTGGTAGAGAGTAGGACCATCTTCGGGGTCGATCTCCAGGACCCTCTGGAACGCCCCCAGCGCGGGATCTTTTTCATCCCGGTTTCGGTACAGCATCCCCAGGGTAAACAGCGCCGTCGGTTGCCTGGGATCGAGGGTTAGGGCTTTTTGCAGGAATCCTTCAGCTTCGGGATATTCCTGGAGATAGTAATAGGCAAGGCCACTATTCACCAGAGCTGGCACAAAGGCCGGATCGAGTTTCTGGCATTCGTTGAACTCCGCAATAGCTTCTTTGAAGTTGAACTGTTCCAGCAGGGCGATGCCGATATTGTTGTGATAGACCAGCCGTTCTTGGACCGTGGAATTGGCCGATGGGGAGGATTGTCTCTCCGTTTGGGCCGACAGCAAATGGCCCTTCGCCCGGAATGCGAATACCAAGAGCAAAGCCACCAGGAAAGTACAAGTCAGTGAATCCAGCACTTTGAATGTTAGTGAATTGGAAAGTCTCATAAGATTGGTTCGAGTCTCCGGGCGATTCAACTTGATGAGTCGCTTAGGGTGCAATCATAAGAAAGGGACAATATGAGCAGAGACGATTACAATCGTCACCATATCATCATTGTGAATTCGCCTTCAACCTGGACTCGGGGTTGCAGCTTGATTGATTCTTGACGGAGCCGATCTAAGTTGAGTGAACATTCCACCTCCCACCGGTGAATTCATTCCAAGCACTGGACAACTTCCAAGGAATAGGCGAGCATCTCTAGAGAGATTGGCATTCTGTGCAATTGAGGGTCGGTTTGGAACAATTTGGATGAGACCCCTGCAAATGAAAATAGAGCAAACGGATCTGAACTGGCATAAGATAGGGGGGTTCATGGTAAGAGATTTATATCGGTGCTTGCGGGGCTGTTCTATAGTCCTCCTGATTCTCTTTGGAATCCTGGTAAGTCCGGGCACTGCCCAAGAATCAAAGAAAGCTCCACTCGATGAGAAGGATGTCCTGGGCTTGGTAGTATCCAGCAACCTGGGGGAAATTTCCGCGAGTCGCGTTGTGGAGATGATTCGTGAACGCGGGTTAGGTTTCACGGTTTCTGACCCCTTTTTGCAGAAGGTGGAGACTCTCCATGCAGATCCTGCCATAG
>DATKMG010000428.1:0-6041 GCA_035541995.1 Terriglobia bacterium | reverse complement strand
CTTCCTTCTTGGATTCCCCGGCATCAACCATTGTTTTTATCTCCAGGTCGACTTTGCCCTGACTGGTCCCGGAACTCATACGGTTCTCCTGAGCCTGGCCCGCATTTGACTGCGGATCAAGATCGCCACAAGGTTTAAAAGAAACGTCAGGGCCAACAGCACAAACACGGTCGAATAGAGAATAGGTTTCGTCCCTTCCACATCCGGCGATTGAGTGGAGAGGACGTAAATATAAACTCAGGGCGCGGCATTCTTCGGGTCGCTTGTTCCATCTGCATTCGTCAGCCTCACCGTGACCGAACCGATGTCGTTGACATCGCCTTGGACTGTCAATGGTACTGTCAAGAGAAACTCGCTGCCAAATGCCAGAGAACTCTGGCTTGCGAACCAGGCGTCGAACGCACTCCTCACGTCGAGGGAGAGGCTGGTCTGCAGGAGATTGGCTCCAGGCTTGGGCGAGAAATCGAAGGTCGCCTGAGTCACTGAGCGTGAAGTGGCGAAGCCTGCGACAAGAACACTGAGGCCACCTGTTATTTGGGAACCAAACGCCATGCTCGTGATGACCGGTGGACTCTTCTCTACCGTCACATTTCGTGCCGGATCGGGGTCCAGGGGCAGGATGTGTCCAGAGACCTGGGCGGTGATACTCAACTTGATCGTACCGACTGTGGTCCCGGTCTGAAATCCAATCTGGTTCAGATTGCCGGGAAAGACCGCCTGAGTCGAGCCGGCGGGAATGGTAAAGTCGACACTCCTCCCTCCCGTCGCAAATTGGATTGCAGGATCATCCACGTCGGCGGTCACAGTGAGGGTCAGTGTTCCGGAAACCACGAGCTGATAGGCGGAATCCAGGCTCACGCCCACATTGAGCTGCTGTCCAGGCGGCGCAGTATCCGACACGCCCGTGATGGTGAAAGTGGTTGGCACCGCATTAATAATCAATGTAAAGCGCTTGTTCGCCGACTGCTCCGCGCCGTCCGTCACTTGCACGGTAATGGCAAAGGAGCCCGCACTGGTCGGTGTGCCGCTGATCAGGCCAGTGGAGGCGTCGAGAGTTACGCCCTGGGGCAAGGCTCCGCCACTTACTGACCAGACATAGGGAGGAACTCCTCCTTGTGCGGCGACTGATGCAGAATAGGCAATTCCAACAAATCCTTCGGCCAAAACATCCGAAGTCGTGATGACGGGAGGTGTCGGGGTGATGTTAAACACAATTGGATTGGAGGTATTTCCGCCACCTCCCGGGTTGGACACGCTTACCGATGCGGTGCCCGCAACTGCCACATCCGTCGCCGGTATCTGCGCTTTCAGCTGGGTCGAGGAGACAAAGGTGGTACTGCGGATGCCGCCATTCCAGAGCACGACACTGCCGTTCAAGAAATTCGAGCCAGTCACTGCCAGGGTAAAGTCTCGACTGCCGGCTTGCATGGACTGAGGGTCTATACTCGATACGTTTGGCAGAACGCCAACTGCCGAAAAGGTGAGGAAATTGGAAGTGCCACCCCCGGGACTTGGATTGTAGACGCTCACCGAGGCCGTGCCCTGGACGGCCACGTCTGAAGCTGGAATTACGGCAGTCAACTGGGTTGAGGAGACAAAGGTGGTGTTCCGCCCGTTCCAGTTCCAGGCCACCGTGCTTCCTTGGATGAAATTAGTTCCGGTCACAGTGAGAATAAACGCACGGCTTCCAAATTGGACGGACGGGGGAGATAGCGCTTTGACGGTTGGAATGGGGTTGTTCACGGTGAAGGGAATTGCATTGGAATCTCCGCCAGATAAAGGGTTGAACACAGTGACTGAGACCGTTCCAGGTGTGAGCAAGTCAGCGTTCAGGACACGCGCGGTCAACCAGCCGGCATTCTCGAAGGTGGTTTTCAAGCTGGCTCCATTCCAGCGCACAACCGCTCCGTCTACGAAACCGGTACCTATAGCGGTGAGCGTAAATGACGGCGAATCATAATTCGCGATGGTCGGGTTGATACTTGCGAGTGTGGCAGTCGGGTTGTAAATGTTGAAAGGGAGGGAGTTCGAAGTCGCCTCGCTCCCGCACAGATTGATATTGAACACGTCAACAGCTGCGGAGCCGGGTTGAGCGAGCATATCCGCAGTTAAAGTTACCTGAAGGCGCGTGCTGGAAATGAAGAAAGTCGTCAGGTTCTTTCCATTCCAGCGCACCACCGATCCTCCACATACAGGGCTGTATGGAACGAAACTATTCCCGTCTACAGTGAGGCTAACTCCCGGAGTTCCTCGAATGGTTGAAGAGGGAGTCAACGTCGTAACCCTCAGGGCAATGACGTCGATCTTGAAATTCTTGGTGATGGTTAATCCCGTTGCATCAGCCACCTGAACGCTGAAGCGGTAAGTTCCGGCAGTTGTAGGGAACCCGGACATTTCGCCATTTGGGTAGAGGGTCAATCCCGGGGGAAGCCCTGTGCCTATCCCTGGAACCATCGACCAAAAATAGGGGGTCGCTGCCGATCCGGTGGCATAGAAAGTCACCGTAAAGAAAGCCCCAATTGGACTATCCGGCAAAGGCGAGGTCGTCACGATCGTAAAGGCTATGACCGTCATCGTGAAACTCTTGGTTGCGATCAAGCCAGTCGTATCCGCCACCTGAATTCCAAAAGTGAATTTCCCGGCAGTGGTTGGTGTGCCAGACAGGATACCAGCACTGGAAAGGGTTAACCCCGGGGGAAGCCCTGTGCCTGTCGCCAGAGCCGACCAGGTGAATGGAGGAATGACTGTTGACCCGAGAGCAGCAAAGGTGAACGAATAAGATGCCCCAACCGCCCCATTCGGTAAAGGCGAGTCGGAGGTGATGGTGAATGACGCCTGGGCAAGCAGCGTCCCGGCGTGCATGGAGAGAAGAAGGATGCATCCAAGTATTAGTCCATTCTTGGGGATGGATGGGAGTGTGAAACGATTGATACCGGCCTTCATTGCGAAGTCCTCCTTTCACGTACTCTGACAGGTCGGGGTTCCTCCCTTGGGAAAAGAAACAATCCAGTGTCCGGGAGTGTGCCTTTCTGCGGAACGGGTACGAAGGTGATTCCCGGTTCCATCAAGTCGCCATTCAGCACCAGAAGTGGCTGGTCCGACATTTCATTTAAGCGGAAAACCGAGTTTCCTTTCAGGCGGTTCAACCCTGTCGCCTTCCCCGAAAAAGGAAGACGATCGACCTGGCTGTTCCGCAGGTTCAAAGCGTAAAGTTGGCCCTGTCCTTCCGCAGCCACAAATACCCGCTGGCTGTCGTCAGAAACCGCCAGCGCCAGGGGGCGAAGCTCCTCCGCCCCACGGGGCAATGCGGCCACGGTTTCCACCTTCAGGTCAGTGGCGCGGACCCTGAGGATTTGGGACGCATCCGCATCCGCAAGCAAAGCATCATTTCCCTGCCTCATATATTCCATGGCGGTTATTCTTCCCAGTCGCGCCACCCCATGAATGGCCCCTTTGAGATCGGCGGCGTAGAGGACGTCGCCATCGCTTTCCTGCATGGCCAGAAGGATCTGTCTGCCATCATCGCGCACGGCCACGGCACCAATGCCCCCAGCAAGCCCCGCCAGCCCGACCGGATCGGGAATTTGCGGAGAGTCGGGCAATCCGGAAATCACCCGAAGACTTTGCGCACTCTTGGGAACCAACACAACGGATCGTCCCATTGGACTAACGACCACTCTTTCAATTGCTGAATCCGGAGCGAGCAGGGTGGTTACTGCTGTTGGATTCTGCTCCAAGCTCAACAACAGGATTTGACTATTCTGTTCGCTAATTCCCAGGGCGTAATCCTGCCGGGGCGATACAGTTGCTGTTGACATCCGGATACCCCCGATATCCAGCGGTACTCCAACCCTGGAAGATCCCAGAACTCCCCAGATTGGGCGCAGACCCGAAACACCGGCGTCGAACACGTAGCCAAGTACCGGAGAGTCTACCTGGGCTCCCTCTAGCGTGGGATGGAAGAGCAAACTAGCCATTACTAGGATCATCAGGTTTCTTGAAGTCACTTTGACCGCCTTTCTCGATCCACTCAAAGTGGATATAAATGCAGACTGATATGGGCCCGGACTTTCCCACCTCGATTACTTGGGAGCACCCACCGTCGGAGGGCCAAGTGAAACGCTGGTCGGAGGAGTCGTGGCAGTACTCGTACTCGTGGATGAGCCACCCCCGTGAGTGGCGGCGACAATCCCGCCCGCAGCGGCGCCGCCGGCAATAGCCAGAATAACGATCAATTTCCTGGTGACGCCACCAGCCGCAGCCGTGGCCCCACCCGCGACATTACTCTGGTTTATCATGGCAGTGGCCTTGAGGCTTTGAAGAGTGACGGTGACGGCGATCTGGTAGGCCCCCTCGGTCTTATTGGGCTTGAGTCCATGGGCCACCGCGTTTCCCTGGGCGTCAGTCGTAGTCATGTACGTCCTCGTGTCATTGGCAAAGGACCCGCCGGCTCCATTCTCGGGCAGGGCAAATAAGACCAGGGCTCCGGCCACAGGGCGGTTGTTCTCATCCTGAACTTGAATGATCGGTTCTCTGGCAGTTCGCTGTTGAATGTTATTAATTGCTCCTTCTCCTTCCAAGACGATGATCTTGAGCTTGGGGCCAGCCACCTCTTGAGCGCGGAGAGCCAGACCAAAGGTGTGTCCGGCCAAGAGTAGAACTAGCACGAGAGAGATGAAGCGGACTGCCGCGGGGTGATCGTTCTTTTTTTGCATGCGAAACCTCACAACGACCCAAATCAACAGAACACAATGGGCCGAATCTTAAGTAGAGAGTAAGATGAACTCAGCTGTGTTATGGGACCCCAGGGGATGCCTGGAATGTCCGTATGAAGCAGGACAACAACAACCGTTCCATTGCATAAGGGCGACCGAAAAAACAGATAATCATTGGTTCAACCTGGTATTCTCGGAACCGTCTGCGCCCACTTTGCGGTACACTTCTAAGGTCTGCCGGGCGCAGTCGTCCCAAGTAAAGGCTTTTGCCCGCTCGAAGCCCCTTTCAATCAATTTCGATCGGAGACTGGTGGAAGAGGCAACGTGAGCCATCCCTTCTGCAATTTCCTCCACAGACTCTGGATCCACTAAAAATGCAGCATCACCGGCGATTTCCGGCATACTGGTTCTATTTGAAGTCAACACGGGAGCGCCGCAAGCCATCGCTTCCAGAATAGGGATCCCAAAACCTTCCCAGCAGGAGGGGAAAACAAACATCTTCGCCGCACTGTACAGCAGGGGGAGGTCGTTGCTCGGAACATACCCGGGAAGCACAACCTGGTCTTTAATTCCCAAGGCGAGAATCATCTCGTCAATTTCCGGAAACGAAGCAGATCTCCTCCCCACAAGCACCAGTCTCTCCTGCCTTCCGCTTACCTTTCGATATCGGGCATAGGCCTGCAGAATCCGTTTGACGTTTTTCCTGGTTTCCAATTTCCCAACATAAAGAAAATAGGGATCTCTGATTTTCAATCTGCCGGCAAGACTCTGCAACGCTTCCTGGGGAGGGACGGGCGTAAAAATGGACCTGACCCCATTGTATACAATCGTGATACGGTCTTTTGGAACTTGAAACAGCTCTTGAAGATGTCTCTGGGTCGACGCGGAAACAGAAATAATGTGTTTAGCCTTTGCAATTCCCATCCTCAGGAGTCTATTCAATCGCCAACGCACTCCATTCGGGTAAAACTCCGGATGGACAATGCTGCTGACGCAATGCACCGTATACACCAGCGGTTTGAAAAGAAACAATGGTGGAGCAAAGGTCGCATGCAGCAACTCAACCTGATCCTTCAACATCAGAACTGGCAGGCTCAATGACACACTCAGCCAGCGAGACGAAGGGCGCAGCAGACGGTAGCAGAAATTCTCCTGTTGCACGCCAATCGCCCGGACGGCAAATTCGTCTGTGCAGTAAACATAATACTGATTCTTCCGATCCAAGCGTGCCAGATTGCGAACCAGCTCAACCTCGTAGGTCTCCGGCCCTCCCGCATTCCGACCGGCCGTAAGCACCGAGATCCCAATTTTCATTGTTCCATTAGT
>DATKMG010000427.1:0-4902 GCA_035541995.1 Terriglobia bacterium | reverse complement strand
GAGATCGGACTCCATCTCAGGCCTGGACAACCTGCTGGTGCTCATCGAGTCCAGCCTGGGGTGGCCGCCCTTCGTCATGACGACGATGTCATCATGGTTCTTACGACGGCGAATCCAGTCTCCGATGACGCGTTCTGCTCTCCCGACTTCGGGCTTGACCCAGTCGGAGTAGATACGCGCGGAATCGATGAAATTACCGCCGAAATCAACGTAGGCATCCAAAAGGTCGAAGGCTGCAGCCCCATCCCAAGCCAATCCTGCATCGACTGAGCCCATACCAATTCGGCTCACATTCAGGTCGGTATCTTTGATCTTCAGGTACTTGTCCATTTCAATCTCCTCTCGGATCAGCACTCCGTGAGTAGGACTTACTTTGGATCACTTCCATAGAACTGCCGGTAGAGCTCAATGTTGTCCCCGATTACTTCCTGTATCTTCTTATCATCGCCGACATAGCTCCAGTCATTCACGATGTCACAGGCCGCTTTGGTCGGCTGAGTGAAGACAACAAACATGAGCATTAGCCGCTGGAACTTTGTTATGTAGATTGGTCCGTGCCTGACACCTTTCGGGACAAAGACGCAGCGCGGTTCGTCAAACTCAAATACCTCTTCGTCGTCGCCTTCCCCAACATGAAATTCAACATGGGCGCCAAGATCGTTCAGATTGGCCGGGTCCGTTCCGTAGAAAAACATCATCTTGTCTGCATTGCGGTTGTATTTCGGATACGGTCCACCCTTATGACCATCGGGCATGGTGTAGATCTTTGTCTCGAAGCCCTTGGGGAAGCCGTTCATCATCATGTAATTTCCGGTAAATGGCATGAATTCGACAAGAACCGGAGATTCCTTGAAGTAGTCTTGGTCTTTGAATTCCTGACCGAAGATGACGGTTCCCGCTCGACCTGGTCGAGGAGGGTTATCCTGCCTTAACAACATCTTCACGCAATTGTCTGCATACTTTCCCATGCACTCGCTCTCCTAAATGCAACAGGCGCAACAAGCCATCACTGCACGTTGATGCTGCAGGGCTCTCCCCACGGGCAGTGTGGATGCGTCGCGAAGAATCGTTTAAAGAAATTAAATTTGGCCTCCGATGCAACAGGAATAACGCCATCGTTATCTCCCAACTGCATGGCGACTTTTGCGCCGGCCGTGACAGAAGGCCATATTGGAAGTCCGTCGCCATTGGGATCACCGCTCTTTGCGAAGTTTGCCCAGTAGGACGACATCATCTCCGCGACCGCATAATCATTCTTAACGTATGGACGGTCGAGCTTAGAGAGGCTATTCATCACATAAGGGATTTCAGCGCCGGCCCTCGCACCGAATTGCTCGACACCTGAGCCTGGAGCTCCGTGATTGTAGTAATAGATAAATGTCTTGAACTTCTTCTGTCGCGCTTGCGCCCAGAGGTATAAGGATGTGCGGTAGGAGTCACGTGTGCTTACTTCCAACACCAGTCCGGCCTCTTCGTCCGTGGACGCAGGGTAGAGCGACAGATACTCACCCGCCAGACTGCCGAACCGGGCTTCCGCCCAGTTGTGGTACTCCCCCACGCTTATCTTTATTCTTGGGTAGTAGACAGAGGTCCAGCCGGCCATGAAAGGCACATCGCTCTGTGTTCCGTGGGCATAGGTTTCCGCGAAGTCAGTGGGAAGCACCCAGCCATCGATCGTAGGAGTGAAGAAAGCAGGGGGAAAAGGCGGCTTCGGAAGAGCAAGTATCTCCGCTGCGCTCATCGAGCGGAGTTTCGACAGATCGACTCCCGCCTTCTGCAAGTAGTCAATGACATCCGACTCGGCCTTTTTCAGCGTCTTGAACGCTACCGGGCTTCTTTCTTGCAGATAAGGGTCGTCGTAATAGAGGATGCCGTTCTCGCAAATGGCGCGATGGAAGAGCCCCTTCGCTAGTGGAGAAAGACTCAGAAACTGAACCGACCCTCCTCCAGCCGATTGCCCGAAGATAGTGACGTGGGTGGGATCACCGCCGAAGGCAGCTATGTTACGCGAGACCCACTCCAGTGCCGCAATCTGGTCCAGAAGGCCGTAGTTTCCCGAAACATGGTGCGGTGACTCCTTGTCGAGGTCCGGATGGGTCATGAAGCCGAAGAGACCTAAGCGGTAATTGAACGAGACCCTGACTACGCCCTTGGCAGCTAGGCCCTCTCCGTCAAACTCCGGATCACTGGAAGAACCAACATTGAAACCACCCCCGTAAATCCAGACCATCACCGGACGCTTTTCAGACGGTTTTCGGGCAGGAGTCCAAACATTTATATAGAGGCAGTCTTCACTTGTTTCGAACCTCGCAGCCTGCCCCTTCCAATTCGGCTGCATACAGCTGGGAGCAAAGTAATCTACTTTCCGTACACCGCTCCATTTCGTGGCTCGGACAGGCGGCTTCCATCGCAAGTTGCCGACTGGAGGTGCTGCATATGGAATACCTCTGAACACGGTGACTGCGGAATTGGTACCCGGAGTACCGCTTAGTACACCGGTATCGATGCGGACAGTCTGCGGGAAATCTCCTGCATAGGCTGATATCCCGCAGCAGCAGTGCAGAAGAACAGCTACCACTGCCATTCGAATCAGCAATTCCCAGGTTCCAATCGCCTTAAACCTGCCGGCCATTCGGTTCATGTGTCTTGCCATACGTGGACGTACGTCCTTGTCTCTGCACACAGGTAATCCCGTTCCGAAGATCTCGGCGTCAACGCCTTCGGTCAAGAATGGCAGCTCGTCGGGAGCCATCTTTTGCTGAACTGGCTTGGATTCAGCTTTCGTAAAGGCCTTCGGATGAATTCGCCGCTGCGTTTCCCGCAGCGAACTCGAGCGAGTTGCGGGTCCACCGAATCGATGACGAAAAACTTTTTTCACCGCCAACGAGGTGCATAGAGTACCGCCAGACGTCTTATAAGTTCTACTTACTCCGAATCAGTGGCGCGCCGGCGATCTTGAGTCCAACGCGATAGATCTTGTCACTCGCAAGTATGTACAGTGTCTTGCCGTCCTCGCCACCGAAAACGAGGTTTCCAGGTTTCTCCGGTAATAGAATCGTCGCTATTGGTTTGCCTTCGGGAGTGAAAATCCATATGCCACCCGGACCTGTGCTGTAGATGTTCCCAGCAGAATCGATCTTCATTCCATCCGAGCTTCCGGGGCGGTTGTCCGCGGTCGCATCGTAGAGCAGTTTCGGATCCTTCAGGCTGCCGTCTGGTTGAACGGTGTAACGCATCCAAAGCTTCTTCGGCTCAGAGTTGTTGACATAAAGGTGCTGCTCATCCGGGGAGAACACGAGACCGTTGGGACGAGTCAGGTCGGAGACGACTAGCTGCAGGTTGCGGCGCTCTGGCTCCGTACTCGGCTTCTGTTCAAGCGCATGAGGAATACGGAATACTCCGTTTACTCTGAGCTCCTTTTTTGAATCGTCGTCGCGCTGTGTCAAAAGTCCGTAGGGGGGATCTGTGAAGTAGAGTGATCCATCGGACCTGTATACGAGGTCATTTGGACTGTTCAGTTTCTTGCCCTCGTAGGAGTCGGCAAGAATTGTGATGGTCGCCCTCGGATCGATGGATTCGAATCGAAATATGGTACGTGCCGCGTGACCAGCAACAGTCAGCCTGCCGCGGGCATCCAGTGTCATTCCGTTTGATCCCGGCTCGTGTCCTGGGTAGGGAGCGCTGCCTTTATAGCCGCTGGGCTTGAGAAACGTTGTGACTCCTTGTTCCGGCGACCACCGGTAAATTGCATTCGCCGGTATGTCGGCGAAATACAAGCTGCCGTTCGTCCACACAGGCCCCTCAAGCCATGTGAATCCAGTGGCGATTAATTCCAGTTGCGCACCGGATGGAATGATGCTTTCGGCAATGGGATCAAGGTGGTCGTACTGGAGTGAAGTCGATGAGATCACCTTACCAGTGACATGCGCAGCAGTTGAATCGGCTGAATCGGACCGCCCGGAGATCCATAGCGCACCAGCAGCAGCGATAAATACCGAAATAAGGATCGTGTTTGGGAGTTTCATCACACGCATCTCCACAACGAAGCATATTCACTCGCTGACGACAAATTGGACACACGTAGGCTCCGGAACAGCCAGCTCTTGGCCGGTGGGGGACAAGTGGCCGTCGTTGGCATCAATCCTGAAAATAGCTACGTTGTTGGACATTGAATTCGCGACAAACAAATATCGACCAGCGGAATCCGCCACAAGATGGCGCGGGGACTTGCCCTCGGTTGGAACGCGCTGAAGGAGCGAAAGCGTTCCATTTCTCGCAGCAATCGAGAAGACTACGATCGTGTTGTCACTCCGGCTTGCGGCATACAGAAACCGACCCGTGCGATCAATCCAAAGTTCAGCCGCGCTCTTGTCGCCCTTGAATTCCGTAGGCAGTGTCGAGATCGTTTGCAGTAGCTTCAGCTCGCCGCGGGTTTTCTCGTATGCGAAGGCTGTGACTGATGAATCATTTTCCTCTATCAGATAAGCAAACCGGCCATCTGGACGAAAAGCCATGCGTCGAGGACCATAGCCGGCCGGCAAGTCCATCGAAGGCGGGGCATTAGACGCAAGGGCGCCGCTCTTGGAATCAAACTTGTAGCTGAAAACTTTATTCAGCCCTGTATCGGGAACAAACAAATATCGGTTATCCGGCGCAATGGTTACACCATGAGGGTGTGGACGATTGGGAAAAGGTGGATCGGGCACCGGACTGGCGTGCTGAATTCGGGCTACGCGTTCACCGAGCGTTCCATCGGGATTGAGATGAAAGGTTGTCACCTGCCCTGCGAAATTGGCAGCAACCAGAATATGGGCGGTCCTGTCGAAAGCCAGGTGAGTAGTGCCACCCCCGCCGCCTGACACCTTGTTGAGGAGCGTGAGGCTCCCAGTGCGTGCATCAATC
>DATKMG010000426.1:0-7924 GCA_035541995.1 Terriglobia bacterium | reverse complement strand
GGTAGTCCGCCTTGGGCACAGGCGGGAGCGGAAGAGTCTGGGCGTGCGGAGTGAAGGGACCAATCCCGTATGAATAACCGAACACCAGCGGCAACTCGCCCGAAGGCTCACTGTCCCAGCTACTGGCCCAGAACTGCGCCTGCGTGCTCATCAGCCTATAGAGCTGACCCATCTCAATCCCGCCCTGGCCGTAAAAGAGCCGGTAGAAGCTGTGTGTCAGTTCCTGCGGATCAGGTGAACCGGGATGCCAGGCTGCCGAGGAACCCACAGCGTAACCCAACCAGAAAGTCTCCGGATGCGGACCGAGATCCCCCCAGGCATAAATGTCAACACCCATGATCTCCGCTTCTTTGCGAGCTGCAGTGAAGGAGATCTCATCAAAAACTCGCGACGCTCGCTCCTGGGTCCCTGCACCGGGATGTAATTGTTCTTTTGGAGACAGGACAGAGTAGGCGGGAAAGAGCGGGTCGTCCGGCAGAGAATTCGTATAGATCATCTGCCGGATGCCACGGGTACGGAAGGCTTTGTTATAAACGGTGCTATAGACCTCTCCATTGATCAAACTGGGCGATAGCAAAGGAATGTCCTCAGCCTGCAGCGGATCTTCACCCCAGAAAATGACTTTGCGCCCATGATCCTGCAGGTACGACGCCGTCTTTTCGATATATTCAACCAGCAGCTTGCTGGGGCTCCCCAATTGCTTTGCCCGCTCAGCCTCATGGCATTGGTCGTTGTCGGCCTTCCCGATAAACCATGCCTCATCCGTGGAGAGATGGAAATACTTCACCCCTTTGTTGGCGTCCATTAAGTCCTGGTACATTCCCAGCAGCAGCTTGTAAGTCTCGGGATTTGTGGAACACATTTGGAACGCGGTCTCGGGGAACTCTCTCAGCTTCTCATACTCATTGTGCTCAAGAATAAAGTTCACATGGGCGGGACCATCCAGATAGGGGATGACCTGGACGTGATAGTGCAACCCATAGTCAGTCAATTCCTGAAGCTGGGCTGGCGAAAGAGCGTATGGATCCACCAAGGCCGGGGCGCTCGCATATTCGAAATGCCCATTCAAGCGCAGTGCGAAGCCGTTGACCTTGAAGAACGCCGCACGCCGGATAGCCTGTTTGAGCACGCCGAAATGATCCAAGTGTTCAAGTTCGTCCCAGAAGATTTCCCGGAGACCCACATCAGGCCAATCTAGAATCTCGCCCTCCGGTAACCGCAACTTGCCCCCCTCTGCCTTCACTAGCTGCACCAGCGTCTGCACTCCGTAAAACAATCCTGCTGATGCATTCGCCGTGATCCGGATCCCCTCTGGTCCCAGTTCTAATCGATACGCCTGCTCCGCCAGTTCTGGCTTCTCCCGGTCCGTCGCCTTTCCAATCTCCACCACGCCGGGATGAATCACGACCCCAACAGCTTTCCCTCGTCCGCGGGTGGCCAGACTCAAGTGGTACCGCTCTGCCAGTTGGTCTTTCAGACTCCCTATTGCCGCGTCATCTTCTTTGACGCCATCTCCCAAATCGAGCCGCCATCCATTGTCGAACTCAAAGTCGGAACCTTTCAACTGCACCTTCTGGGGCTCGGGAATGACTGTGTAACCACGAACATAGAGTGGAGATGTCGCGGACGCAGAAGCGCCTCCTGGAAATAGAAACGCGATTGCGACGTTCCAGGCCCACAAGCACATTGCTGTTTTGGCAGCAAGAAGCTTAGTCATATTCTCCCCCTTCTGTTCACCATTTGAATTTCGGTTTCCCCGTGCCGAGTAACTTACAGCTAACCGCCTCTGTTTGACAGGGAGCCCAACCCGGTGGGTGCAATCCAAAGTGACGTACGTCGGCAAAAATGGATTTGAGGTCCCACCAGGACCTTACCCACTCGCCGTAATTGATTGAGGACGTCGTTGGCGGTGGCGTTGAATGCTGACACCCTTCCGGGGTAACCCCTCCGGATTGGAACTTTCTTAGCGTTCGAGAACCGGTGGTATCCCGTCGCTCAACCACCGCCTAATCTCTCAGAACCCTCCGGGTTCTACAGCGACAGATGTGTCCTTCCAGTCCCAGGCGCCAGTTCGAGTCGGCAGTTGATGGGCTTCGGCATACCGGTTGCGAACCGCTTGAACGCTTGTCGCCCATTCCCCGAACGGGTAGAGGAGTTGTCGGTAGATGAGGTAAGTCATATCCACCGTTCGGACGGGGAGGTGGTCCTTGACGTCATCCACTTTGTCGAGGAAACGACGGCCGTTCGCTTCGGCCACACGAGGATACCAGCTCTTGTACCAGGTGGTAACGGCATTGGCATAGGCCCGGTTCCTTTCTTTCCAGATGTGTTCCGCGAGGTCGAGTGCCCGGTCGACTGCAGCAACTGCCTGCTTGGGATCAGGCTTGGCCGCTGCTGCCTGAGCAGCCTGCAAGGCAGTATTGATGCGCCCGAGATCTATGAGCATCTCGACGTTCTGGCGATAAAGTTGAGCAATCCCGATGTAGAGTTCCAGGTTATACCGGTTGAACTCCACACTGCCCATATTCTCATGTAGCAGGTCCAGTAATTCATCGTTCTCAGCCAGGAACCGGCCAGCCAATTGCAGGCGCCGTTCATTCATCCCCGCCCAGTCATAACTCAACGTCAAAACCTCATTCGACGGTACCGGAGGAAGCGGCAGGGTCTGGTCTTCGGCCGGCTGCGGCGGGTTGTTGATGCGATCCCAATCGCCCCAGATCGGCGTCCGCGCAGCAGAGGCTAGGGCTTCCCAGCTTTCCTTCCAGAATTGTCCCTGTTCGCTCATAAGTTGGTAGACGCGACCCATTTTTGTGGCACCGAGCCCATAGAACAGGGGGAAGAAGGAATTGATCAGTTCCTGCTCGCTGGCAGCTTTGGGGCGCCAGCCGGCCGCCGAGGCTGTGGCATAACCCAACCACATTACTTCCGGATGGATCCCTGTGTCGGCCCAACCGGCCACGAATGTGCCCATCAAGTCAGCGTTCTTTCGCGCCGGGTTTTTTTCGATAGTATCGAGCATTTGTCCCACGTAGCCGGGCCCTTCCCGGACTGGTTCGTAAGCGCCTCCAGACGACCCTGGCAGATGATCGGCGGCCGGCAATAAGTAGTAGTTAGAAAAGAAAAACTCCTTCCAGCCCACGGTGGAGGTAAAAATCATCTGCCGGATTCCGTGGGCCTTGAATACCGGGTCGAACTCCGGACCATAGACCTCCGAATTGACAAGATGGGAGGGGAGCGAGTCAATGTCCGGGGGCTTCAAGGGATACTCACCCCAAAAGAGCACTGTGCGGCCCCGTTCGTGAAGGTAATTCGAGGTTTTGGTCACGAACTCCGCCAGCACTTTGCCGACACTGCCCAGCTCCTTGGCCCGGTCTACTTCGTTGCACTGACCGTTTTTGGCGAGACCCACGTAGTAAGGCTCATCGGTCGAGAGGACGAAGTATTTCCCACCCTTGTTGGCATCGAGCAAGTCATCGAACATTCCAAAATACAGCTTGTACGTGTCCGGGTTAGTGATGCAAGCCTCGTAGTTGCTTTCAGGGAATTCGCGCAGACCGGCATATTCCGGATGCTTGAGGATGAAGGCAATGTGAGCGGGTCCGTCCAGATAGGGGATAACCTGGACATGGTATCTCAGCCCGTAATCGGTGAGTTCCTGCAGCTCAACGGGAGAAAGCGCATAGGGTTCGACAAGTGGGGCAGCATTCTTGTACTGGAAATGTCCTTCGAGTTTGATGGCGAATCCGTTGATTTTGTAAAACGATGCCTGGCGTAGTGCCTGCTTCAAGATGGGCAGAGGCTCGAGGTGATGAGCATCGTCCCAATAGATGATGCGCATCTCCAGGTCGGGCCAATCTGTGATTTCGCCTTCCGGGAGCAGCAAACGGCCGCCTTGGGGATGAATCAGTTGGACAAGAGTCTGGACGCCATAAAAGAGCCCAGGGGCTGCATTGGCTGTCAGGCTGATCTCCCTCGGCTTAAGACTTAAACGGTAAGCCTGCCTGGCCAACCCTTCCTTCTTTCTATCTGTTGCTTCGCCGATCTCAACTGACCCGGGCGCCACGGTTAGTCGAATGATTCCACCGACTCCTCGAGCCGTTTTGCTCTCTGTTAAGCCCAAGTGGAATCGCTCCGCCAATTTTTCCTTTAAAGATTCTACAGATACCTCGTCCACGATGATTCCTGATCCCAGCACGAGCTGCCACCCGTCTGCAAGGGTGAAATCTTGTGATCCCAACACGACCTTCTGGGGAACGGGAAGGACGTTGTATCCCCTGGCGCTGAGAGGCGACAAGGTCTCAGCCTTGATGAGAGGGGTCGATACCATCATGAGAAAAGCCAATGCGAGTTCTTTGCTGAGCTGCTGCTTGGACGATTTGAAATTGCTCATCGATGAGTCCTTTCTGTATAGAGCCAATCTATAAACCCCGGCCTCCCAGCAGAGGCCAGTACCACGGCCTCGCGTACAGTACTAGAAAACCCGCGTTTAATTCCAGCGTGTGCTCGGGCCCATAGTTAAAAAATGGTCCAGCCAGTCAATGGAGCGTTCCACAGCTTCGGTCGTAGGTGTGTGCCCGTTATGATGGTTGAAGTAGCCAATGTTCCTGGGTCTACCCAGCAAGCGATAAACTTCCCTGGCAGCGTTAATATAATACCAACTCTTGCTGGTGTCGTATTCATCTCCGCCGATCAGCAGGAAAGGACGGGGCGCAATAAGCCCCAGGAGCTCATGTTGATCGATCGATTTATCCCAAGTGTGGATGGCATCGCTGAAGTACCAGTAATCGTCGTAGTTCGAAAAGCTGAACCCGATTCCGCCTTCCGAGAAAACTGCAACGGTGATCCGTTCGTCCATGGCAGCGGCGTACAAAGCCATTTTTGCGCCGAGTGAATGCCCGATGATTCCGATCTGGCGGTGATCCACTTCGGGCAATGAATACAAGTAGTCCACCAGTCTCTGTGAATCCCACACCCATTTGCCCAACCCGCTGCATCCGGGATGCCGCAAGATCAGATTCGAGACGGCCTCGTCATAACTCTCCCCGTAGCTTTCCCCAAACCAGCGGATAGCCACGGCGATGTATCCTCGTTGAACCATGAAATAAGCAAAGGAGCGCACACTCATCGGTGTGAAGCTCCTGCCTCCCAGGTTCTTCCCAGCCGGCGTATCCACGTCGTAGTAAGGAACGATCACGACCGGAGTGGGCTGGGTAAGCGGCTTGTCGGGAAGCATCAGCAGCATCTTCTCCCAGAAGTCAGGCTCTACCTGCAGGTACATGAGCTTTCCTGTATAACAGTCCTCCTTGAAAGTCTCAATGGTCTGAACCCGGGGTTCCGGAGGTTTGATTGATGGAGAGCCTAAGAGCTTAGCCCATTTCTCTTTCAAAGCAGCTCGCTGTTTGGACCACTGAGGCACACTCGAAATTATCTCTCCTTGAAGGGTGACGAGCAGGGAGGCCAGATTCCCACGTGTATCCGTGAATCCCTGCGGAGCACGGTTAAAAGGCACAAACCATTCAGTCTCGTCCATCTGGGGTTGCTTCTTTTCAGGTGGTTTCAAACTCCTGCAGACCCGGAAGCCGGTGAAGCGGCTTCTGTAATCGGGCGAGAGAGAAGATCGATAAGCCTTCTTTTCGTTCCAGCTCGTGACCGTACTGATAAAGGATCCGCCGCGAACAATTCGAGCCACTCCGTGCGAAGGGCCACTGGGATCCGTCAGAGAGCTGGGAGCATTGCTGACGGGAGTGTGGTAATCATGGCACCATTCCCAGACATTGCCCAGCATATCGTAGAGACCGGAGGCATTGGGAGGGTAGCTACCGACCTTGCGTGTGCCTGTCTCCCGGAGCGCATTGGAAAGCATGGAGAGGCTTTGGGTATTTGTCGATCCGATGTTGCAGTATTGATGGAGGGTCTGGGAATCGTAACACGGATGTTCCCCGTACGCGTAGCTCCATTCTGCGTCTGTGGGGAGCCGATAGCCGTTTCTCGAAAAATCACACTCCCCGGTCGCTAAGTTATAGCAAGGCAGTAATCCCTCCTTGAGGCTGCGAAGATTGCAATAGCGAATGGTCTCCCACCAACTCACATTCTCGACAGGGTACTCTTCACCAGCGTGGAAAGATGGATTGTAGTTCATGACGGCGGAGAACTCTCGTTGTGTGATCTCGGTCCTGGACAAAGCGAAGCCACTCAATTTTACCTTGACCTTCAAACCTGTGATGGAATCGGTGATCTCATAGGATGTAGCCGAGAAGGAACGGAGGTTGTCTTCAGAATGGGCCTCTCCTCCCACTCCCACCAGCAACGACAGAATAACAATTTGACTGTACGGGCTCATCTTGTCCTCCCTCAATCATTCCGGCCTAGTATGATAACCGTTTTTTCGCCGGCAGAGCCCCTCCTTTCAAATAGAATAACGTTTCCCTGGACCCCACTTCTTGCTTTACCAGAGCCAAATCTGCTTCTAAACTAGATAGGATGATGTGATTTGAATGGGGGGCAAGGGGGCGGTTATGATGAGACAAATCCATTGTAGATTGCGGTGTTTTCTCATTTTTCTCTTGCTTTCCTTGGGCGTATTTACCAAGCCGGCGGCTCCTCAGGAGACCACAAAGACTCCCCTGAGCGAGGAAGACATTTTGGCATTAGCCACTTCCTGCAAGCTCGGAGAAATCCCAGCCAGCCGGGTGGTGGATTTGATTCATGAACGAGGAGTGGGCTTTTCGGTCTCCGACATTTTTCTGCTGGAACTGGAAACCCGTGAAGCCGATCCGGCTATTGGTCAGGCTCTCAGGAAACTGCGAGACCAGGGTAAAGATTTTTCTCCTACCCCCTTGAAGACCCAGGAAGCCCAGCTCAATTCCCCAGGGACAAACGCGTCTGCCCCCTCTGCCGTCCATTCATCCACGATCCCTGATGAACATACGTGGCCTCAATTCCTCGAAGCAACCCGAGCCAAGGCCATGGCTTACACGGACGACCTGCCCAATTTCATTTGTACTCAGATTACATCCCGTTCTGAACGGGTGACCCCCGGGGGCTGGCGCCAGGCGGACAACTTCGTCGCTGATCTGACTTATTTTGAAAAGAAAGAAAACTATAAGATCATCTCGGTGGCCAACCGGCCGACGACGACGAGCCTCGAGAGTTTGAAGGGCTCCTGGTCAACAGGGGAGTTCGGTTCTTCTTTGCGGATGCTGTTTGATCCGAAGAGCAATGCTTCTTTCCGCCTGGAAGGTGCAGATCAATCCAATGGCCGCGAGACCGTGAGGATCAGCTACCAGGTTCCGAGGGAAACCTCCAGCAGTACCATCTCTTATAACAACGAGCGGACGATTGTAACTGCCTACCGGGGCCGGTGTTGGATTGATCCGGAATCGTTCAATGTGGTCCGCCTGGAAGAGAAATCAATCAATATCCCGGAAGGCTTCCCGATCACGCGGGCCGAGAAAACCATCGACTATGATCTTCAAGAAATTGCAGGCCGGAAATATTGGCTGCCTGTCCGCGCAGAAATGTTGCTGGTGGAAGGGGCCGTGAATTTTCAGGCCAAAAACCTCATCGAATTTAAGAGATACCGCAAGTTTGAGGCCGAAGTCAAGATCGTGGAATAGCTTGGAAGGGTGCCTCCTCCGTCACTGTGGCATTCTGCATCCGATGAAAACGCTGAAGGGCTGAGCTCAGCGTGGCCGATTTCCACCGAATGTGCTTGGCGGTCTCACGGAGATCAGATTGAACCGGGCAACCGCCGCGACGGAGTGCGGGAGCTGCTGTTAGGGGGCACCCGGAGGAGGTTTTGCGGGGTCCCACTTCAGTGGGTGGCTCAGGCGATGCCGCCCCGGCGAGTCGATCTATGCCTGCATTCTCGGGTTTCGTTTCTTCCTGGCCCTTCGCCTCACTTCAGCCGTGACCCATTACCGTC
>DATKMG010000425.1:0-6341 GCA_035541995.1 Terriglobia bacterium | reverse complement strand
AGGAAAGTAGTGGTCGCAGTCATTTTCCCTGAGGTGTGAACAAAGACGACACTGCCGTCCTCGCGCTTCGATCCTTTTCCGTAATGGAAGGGGCCCCCTTCGTAACACCACAACTCACAGACGCGTCCAATCTCCCGGTGTTCCACCAGGAGCTTGAGTTGCTTTCCGTCATCAAGAACGTCCAACCGGAAGGGAGTCGGAGGGGACGCGGCCTGCAGGCTTGTGCCTGCCTGCGGAGCCCAAGCGAAAACGGCCACGAGCCACAGCGTTGTATTGACGAACAAATCCCTATGTGGCAATACAAACTGGCGCATGGACCACCTCCAAATAGACATTCCTTCACTCCAGGCACTCCGGAATAGTTTCTCAGATACCTCGATACCACGTCTTGGCATTTTCAAAGTAAATCTTTTTGAGTACCGACCCGGTCAGCGCCAGACCACGAACCTTGAAGCTGCCCTTTACTTGCGGAACTTCGATTTCCTGATCAGTGGCAAAATAGCGGTAGTCCTGCCGATAAACGGTCTCCAATTCCAACAGTTGTGCGGGCACTTCGGATTGCCCCCCACCATGCCGACTTCATTGTCTGTACCATACAGCAACCGGTCCTGGTACTTGAGAATGAAGCTCCTGACTTTCTTCTGGTCCTGCACCTGGAAATGAACGATCCTGGCAGCCGTGTCCACTGCAAAATTGGGGTACCTGTCGAGCCGCTTTGCTAATTCGTCAACACACTCTGTTCCCACTACGCAAATATCCAGCCATTTCAAGTTGTGTGTCTGGAGCAAAGCGACAAATTCCCGTTCCCTTTCGCCGAGGGGGCCTCGGATATGAGCGTGAGTGTCAAACTTGGGCATGCCTTGTAGTTCTTCCAGAGTCATTTGATGCTCCTTGGAGGAGTAGGACTGAGCCTCCAGGCCACCCTTGCAAGAAGAAATCACATTGGACTGCAGCGGCAAGCGAGGGACAGGGGTCCCGAGTGCGACGCCGCTTTGGGTTATCGCCGGTTCCATGAGAAAGTGCGAGGCCGCACTTGCATCTCGTTTTGAAGCCAAAGCGCCGTCGCCGCGGTGCTCTGCCGGCGCACTCCAAAAACTTGCTACTATCGCCAATGCTCTATTCCATGTTGGTGCATGCGTTGATGAAGGCGCTCACGCGCCTCGGTAAAGGTCTTGAGTACTTGCGTGAAACGCTCCGGGTCCGGCCGGGTCGCAAGGTTTTGCGCCCAGGTCTCGGCTCCATCGATCAGAGTCATTAAGTACGCCGCCACGGTCTCTGAAAACAGCTCTTGTCCAGCGACCTGCACATAGACGGGAGAAGTATGAGCGGCAATTTGCATAACTCCGCTGAACCGCGATGCACAACGAGCGGCCAACCAGCCCGAACCCGGAACCTTCACCTTCTCCTTCAAAGTCAATTGCTTTATACCGGCTGATTCCTCTCGCGACGCCACCACGTGTCCATTCAATACGATGTCTAAACGATGAACGGGGACGAAGCTATTCACCTCCGCATGTAACTCAAGGGTGGCCCCCCCCATTCCCAGGGTAATCTCGCTGCCCGGAGTTTTACCCTCAGCTTGAAAGAATAGCAGCGGCCCGGACGTCATGAAGGTGTTGCCGCTGCGAACAGCCTTGGCCCAATTCGCGAAACTGAATTCTTCCTGTCCCAGATACGCGTAACCCCGGTTTGAGCCGGGCGGGGTCCAAGCGCCCATCTTGTCGGTTCCACCCACGACGGGCAAGCGATAACCGCAATTCAAATAGCGGTAATAGTCCAGAAAGCGCAAGTTGTTGAAGTGCTCGGTCATGTTCACCGGCCAGAGTTCCACGGCATCGATTTTACCCAGCACAATATCCGCTGCCAGCTCGGCAGTCGGATAGGGGAAGTGGACTGCCACTACCAGGCCTTCCCGCTTGCGGCAGGCATCTGCCCATTCAGCCAGACTATTCCATAGCGGTCCGCCAATGTAGCTCTCTTCCGGTCCACTGGCCGACATGGGGTAAACCGGACGCCCGCGCCCACCGAGAAGACCCAGGTGACCCAGAATGTGCTGGCGATTCTCTGTGCCTACCCACACCATCATTTCTCCATCAGGCGATGTCAGGGGGCCATGTGACAAGTCGCCCACGTTGGAAAAGAGGTCGCCCCACTGGGCTGCAAGCAGGTTGATCAGATTCAAACCTTCCGCCTGTCCTTCCAGAATCGCTGTGGTTGGGGAGAGAAAATGGACATGGGTGTCTGCACAGACCCATCCTTGCTGGCGCAAATTCGCGAGACGTGAGATCTCCAGGTTGAGTTCCCTCTGCCCGGGTTCGATGGTAAGTCTTTTACGCACCGCTTCATACTCAAAGCCCTTGCTCATTTCCAGGTAAATCTCGCCCACCGGCAGCTCCACTTGGAAAGTCCCGTCCACGATGGCAAAGGAGCTGTCTTTGACTCTTACGTCAGCGCCGTAATCCTGGAACCAGGCGCTGTTGACCTCGGTTCGGTGGCCATAGGGAGGAATGTAACGCCCTTCGGGCGAACGAAAGGCCAGGCGAACCGGCGTGGGACGGCGAGTGGCGGAATCGAGGACCTGCCCCTGCAGCCAGACCTTGCTGGTTTCCAGAATCTCGATCCGTGCCCCGTGCCGGCGGGCTTCCTGCTCACGGCCGGGAACAACTTGAGCCAGATCGAATTCATAGCGCTCCCCCGATTTGCGGTCTTCCAGCCACAGCGTGGCCTCCGGGCTTGCTGCGACTTCGGCAAAAAGATACCTGCCATTCTGTGCCTGCGGAAGATTTTCACCCACCCCGGCAATGGGAGCCGCAAGCCAGTCCTGCGGCTTAAAGTCGTTCGGCACCATCGTTCTGGCCACAACGCCCAGGTCTACACGAATTTCCCAGCGGTCCTTGTCTCCCGCCGCGGCTTCAGGCAGGGTGAGGCGGTAAAGGCTCAAACGACGATAGCGTAATGGGTTCTCGTGTCCCTGAAACAGCGTTAGTCCGCAAACCGCCAGAAGATCGTTGCTGGCGGACTGCAAACGGAGGCTCTTTACCGTCAAATCCGGGTGAGGATTGGCGAGAGCGCTGATCCAGAGGGTGGCGTTGGTCGGCAAAGAGGGATCGGACGGGTAAGAACTGTCCCACACGCCCATTTGCAGGTCTCCCCACATATAAGCATTGGGCAGAGCATCTGCGAGGTTTCGCGGAACATCCTGCCGATGCGGCACACTGGCAAAACTCAGGTGTCCCCAAACCGTGGAAAGAGAGTTCACCTCGAAGCGCCGGCGAATAGGCAAGACGACCTCCTGGCCATCTTCGTATCTCAAAACCACATCGGCCAACCGTTGACCCACCTTCTCGATGACATCCTCCCGGGGGTTGGGTTCTTCGTTTTCGTCCCAGTCACAGAATTGGGCCAGACAAATGAATCCGGCTTTCTGGCTCAGTGGAATCTCCACCAGACGGGTCATCCACGCGGCAGGCTGTAAACCGAGAACCACCCAGGCCTTTTTGTCCACTTCCGCCGGTCCCAGCACAAAGGGGACACCCCGAAAGACCTGTTTACCTGCCGGCAAACGGATCAGTCCGTCCTGGGCAGAGGCATGACTCAGCCTCTTGGCCTTCTCACGAGGCCCAAATTCGGCCGGAGAGGCAGTAAAGAATGAGGAAAGGTCGATTGCAGAAACCCTGGCTGTGCTCACCTCTGTTTCGGCGGTTGGTTTGGGACTCCATGAATCTGTCGGCACGAGAGCCAGCGTTGGCAAAGTGCCGCCCATGGCTTGTATAAAACCTCTTCGAGACCAGCGGGAGTTGGAATTCATACGGTTAGACCTTCAATCCACCTTAAAGATCAGAGTCTCTCCTGCGGCCACGCTCACGCGGTCAGCTGACATCCCCATTTGTTTTCTCAATTCAAAGAGCCGTCTGGGCACCTTTCCATCCAGCTCGATTCTGGCGCTGACAGGAGTTTCATTGAGGTTGACAAGATACATTAGTTTCTCAGAATTGGTCGACACATAGCGGGCTTCCACATCTCCGAGCGTTCTTCCATTCTCTTCCCTGACACGTAAAGGGCGGTCGACTTGGGCGGCGTCGAGAATCCGATCCAGCAGGCTGTTGAGGCTGAACCTCGGGAAACTCGTGGCGGAGTAGTAGATGACTCCCCTCCCTCGATTTAATGAGACCAGCGCAGCCTGGCCATTCGGGAAGTCAGCCAGGCTCTGGTATGGTCCAGAAACGTCAACTTCCTGACGCGTGCCTTCGGCCTGCAATTTCGGTGTGGCTGAGGCAAAAAGGCCCGTCGGCTTGATATTGAGGTCCACGGCTGGCTGGGAGCGATAGACCACACGCTGATGAAAGCTCTGGTCATAGGCCTGTTCAACTTCACCGGTCTGATCTGTCTGCGGCTGCTCAATCCGGCGGACCCGTACTCCGATCTGGGAAAGATAGTCCGCCGGCCGGTTGTACTCATCGCTCAAGAAGGATGAGGGAAGCATGACCAGAGTCCCTCCCTGTTCCACAAAACGGTAAATACCCTTGATGACGTCGGCCCGCATGTGAGAAACCCCCGGCACAATCAAAACCTTGAAACGCGACAGCTTTCCGGCCAAGATCTGGTTTTCGGTAACAAAGGTAGTTCGGGTATCCAGAAAACGGCCGGCTTCATAACAGTTCCCGAGTTCCCGCAGGTAAGGAGTCGTTTGCCAGGTCAGCATCTCTGGGGGAATCTGAAGCATGGAAGTTCTGGAATACAGGATAGCCACTTCGGCGGGCGCCGAGACAAAAGCGGCGATTTCTTTTGAAAGCCTGCGGCTGTCCAGGACGGCTCGGAATAAGGCAGACACGTCTTCGAGGGAAAACTTCCAAGCATGAGCCAATGATTGGGTGAATTGGTGAGGATATTCGGGATTGACCTGTTCCTGCCAATGCCAGATTTGGATGACCGACTTCCCGTGCAGCATATGTGGAAGCAAGTAGCGGATCTCCCCCAGATTCATTTCCGGGTCGCAGAGCGGCTTGGGTTTTTCGGAAAGCGCCATCTGCAGATCCATGCCCAGCGTTGAGCCGCTGCCCTCGTGGATGATGACATCGTCTATCCGATTGATGATTTGCTCTTCATCGATACCAGAGGTACCGTTGCTCCCCACCAGCATGCTGTAAGACCCGCCAGTCGCCAGGGGAGTCACCGGATCAAAGCGGCGGATCACGCTTTTCACCCAGGCCAGGTAATCGGTGAACCGATCCTGGTTGAATGAAGCCCAGTCATACCATTGAGCACGATTCGTCCCAGGCAAAGGGCGCACATCCTTGGTGGGTGGAGCGACGATTTCCGGAAAGCTCTGGTAATGGGTCTCCCAAGCCTGATTGAGGCGCATCAGAGTCCCATGCTTTTTCTCTAGCCAGGCACGAAACATCTGCTGAGAGCGTTCACAATAGCAGATATACATCAGTTCATAGGCCATGACGTTGTAAAGCAAGTCTGGGTTCTTCAGCCAGTGATTCACTTCTCGCTCGATATAGCGCTCGACGGCCTCGCGAATATGCGGATCTTCCAGGCAGATGACGATGTTTCCCCTCGTTCGGATCAGGTGGCCGCACCACCCGTCCCAGCCCACTCGGTGCGAATCAGGGTACTGCTGGAAAACCTTGAAGACAGGCGAATCTTCGATAGTCCACCGGGACCCGCCGCCCACTGAATAGCTTTCAATATGCTGGAGAGGAGTCGCAAAGAACTTCTGCAGTACCTGGCTGGGTCCGTGCAGAGAAGTGATGTGCAGGGGTTGATCATCCTGGTTTACAAAAAACCACCCCTTCGATGCAAGCCCGTGGAGTCGCGGATAGGGCGGCACGAGTGGCCCGGCAATCTGAGTGTCGTCTCGCTCGGGCAAGCGAACTTCGCCCCTGAGAAGCTTCTCCAGCCTTTCCCGCTCCCGCCGGCAGGTCTCGGTTGCATATCTGAACATTTGCTCCTTGTCATGGTCATTGTTGAACCAGGCCAAGGTTGGGCGAAAGTTCAAGCCCAACTCGGCGACTGCAATCTTTGCCTGGGAATAGATGGTATCAAGCCCCATCAACGTAGCGGCTTCGATTGTGGACTGAAGGGCCTGATACTCGGCCTGTGCCCCACGACGAAGCTCACGCACGGTCGCATTCTCCGGGATCTTGTCTCGAGGCCCAACCTGTCGGATGGTTACCCATCTCCCCTCGAGGATAGTCTCGCTGTCCTGAGGCGCTTTTCGGGTGGAGGTTAAAGCATCTTCGGCTCCGGAACACAGACGAAAGTTATCAAAATAGATTGTGAGTGGATGCAATCTTTCTTCGAGCGAGATGGTAAGTTTGCGGATTCGATCGAGA
>DATKMG010000424.1:0-4871 GCA_035541995.1 Terriglobia bacterium | reverse complement strand
TCTGCCTGGCTCAACCTCTCGCCTATGTTACAAACAACCAGTCGCTAACCATATCAGTTATCGATACGGCTTCAAACTCGGTAGTGGCTACGATCCCGGTCGGATTCGGCCCTTCGGGGATTGCGGTGACCCCCGACGGAAGCCGTGTTTATGTAACTCATGCTGGGGGTGCTGATTTTGTCAATGTAATAGACACGTCCAGTAACACTGGGGACGGGGCGTTCATCTCAAGTACGCCATAAAAGGAGGTAAGTTGTGTTAGCCCCCTAGGAGAGCGTTTCTTGCTCGCTTACCCGAAGGTGAGTGGGCTTGAACTAAGGACGCACTCCGAATGGAGTGCAGGGGAAACAGTTTCAATCGGAATCCCGGTAAAGGATGGTGCTTGGTGGGATTAGAAACATCCTTGGGGATGATGTCCTGCACCCGTTCCGGGTACACCGGGGATCAAACTGATCTAGCTTGAGGTAAGGGAGTGTTTGACGCTCTTTTACCCTAACGAAAATGAGTCATTCTGATTTCATCCCGAAAGAGATTTCTATGCTCAAGAGACAAGTTCTTCGCCAAATGCATTTAGCAGTGCTGATCTTTCTTTTGTTCTTCTCCCCGCCCTATGGTGTTGCGGCATCGGTTGCTGGTTTATCAAGCTGGGAAAATCTCCATCAGTTGGAAACAGGGCAGCTCGTGAAAGTGGTCCTGAAAGACACGAAGGCTTACGAAGGGGAATTCCAAGCTCTAACGGAGGAGTCGATTCAGCTGCTCAATGGCGAACAAAATCGGACTTTTTTAAAGAGCGATGTCCTGCGGATTTCGACAAAAAAGGCGGGGCACCGCGGCCGCAATGCCTTGATCGGTGTGGGGCTGGGAACCGCTGCCGGATTGGGAGTTGGAGCGGCAACGGCGCACGAGGGAGAAATGATGAGAGGTGTAGGCATTGGCCTCGGTGCGGCGTTGGGTGCCATTGGAGGCGCCGCACTTGGAGCGGTGATTCCCACAGGCGGTTGGGAAGAGATCTATCGGAATCCTTAGTTTCTGAGGATTACTGATACAAACGGAGGCCGTCGGGTGCAGACTCTAGCATCAATACGAGTTGACGACAGGCCCCAAACCAGTTGATGAATGCGCCACATTGGAAATAACGCCCGTACGTCAGTTCTACCTTTGACCGAAAGGAGATAGGCACGCGGTGCTCAACGACGGAGCCCAGCCCGGCCAGCGCAGCGGCGACGGGGCCTTCATTGCCAGTGCGCCGTGATGAAGGAGTGTGGCCCGAGAGCTGCGGAGTGCAAGGCCTGTAGGACGTTTCTGTGAAACGCCATTGCTGGCCGCATTCCGCTGCCCGGAGGTTGCCGGCCACAACCCGGCAAAACCGGCAGCATGGATTCACACGGGCGCGCCAACCCAACCTACATGCTGAGCTGGTTTCACCTGACATATTGGCTTGATATTAAAACAAGGAGAACCTCATGCAATGTCCCCAATGCAATCAAGAAAATCCTGATTCAACGGCAAGATGCATTTGTGGATTTAATTTTCCGGCAGGGTCGAAGGGAAATGCAAGCAATGCGCAGAAGTTTCCGGGCTTGAAAAAGAGCGCGAGCAGAAAAGTGATTAGCGTCCTTTTGTTTGTGATTTCCTTACTTCTCCTCCCGATCATTTACTATACGCCGAGTGCATTTTTATATGAATATCGGGAGGGCCTCCTAGAAAGGGCTGACTATATTAAATTTGTCGTTTACCCACTGTTGTTCCTTACCATTGCCATCTGCTCTGTCTGGGGAGGAATCCGCCTGAATGCCCGCTGGCGCTTTGCCTTGGGAGGAGTATGCCTGGTCTTCGGGGGGATGACTCTCGTATCATTGCTGGAACGAACAAAAGATAATTTCACCGGGTCAGTTTTCATCAGTTCGGAAGGGTCTATCTTCATTCCCTATGCATTAATCTATGTTCCGCTAGGTGCATATCTTCTTATCGTTCAACGTAGGCGAGATAAAAAAAAAGAAAATGCGAGAGCTGCGGGCAAAAAGGATGGGCCGCACTTAAATGATTCATTCTATTAGATGCATCCCCAATTCGCTTAATCGGGACAACAGTGTTAGAGAATTTGAAAACGATTCCCTGGAACAATCTGCAATATGCATACTGAACGACAAAGTCAGAAGCCACAAAACCCGTCCTCCGAGCGGTTCAGCATGTTTGGCACTACCTTTCACGGCGACAAGATTGTCTTGTCTCCGGCGGACCTTGATGCAAGGCAGCTGATAATCCGCTCATTTATCATCGCACCTGTCAGTTTCCTGCTCGCGACAGGTCTGTTGGTTCTGAACGAGGTGGGTGTGGTTACCTCGCTGGCTCTCGCCGGCTTCTTCACATATATCGCCTGGACGTCATACTGGGGAATAATCGGGATCGTGCGGGGATGGAAGGAGCCCAAACGGGGAGAGACCATTGAAGATTTAGATCTCCGGGATACCTTCCTTCAACTGCTAGGGCTGCTTATAGTTGTTCCCTTCGTGATTGGGATTTTTTACGGTTTGTTCGGTGGCGGTATAAGAGAGTTCCTATATTATCGCAGGCTCGCCGGCAAGTCAACGGTTGTGCAGAAATAAAAATGATACTGATATGAGATGTAAATCTTCGATAGATCCCAGGGATTCATCGGTCCGCTCGTCCGACCCCCGGCGGCTCTTCAGGCAGCGAAGCCGGGAGTGAATCGGCGAGAGAAGACGAGGGTGTCGACCTATCTCGACTGGGGATCGAAAGAGCCCATCAACTCGTTCAAGAACTCCTTAATTTCTCATCGGCAGACGGCGACTCCGCGGCCGCGAACAAGCTAATTGAATTCATCAAGACTCCGGAGTTTGAAAACATAGAACTAAGGGAACATTTCAAAAACGCACTCATGCAGTCTCTCGGTGGACTGGATCCAATGCCATGCGAGTTCCTTGAGGCTTCCGCGAATACGTTGGGATGGGACAAGGAAGCGATGAAGGAAGCGATGCTGGTAAATTCTGAAATCAACCCTGCGACGGATTACCTGCTGAGGCGCCTTCGAGGATGGCGTGCTTACAAACGCCTGTTGCAGATGAGGGCCAGGCCCCCCCAAGCATCTCGTGGATTCCTCTCTGACGGGGTACCCACCACTAAGATTCAATCGCAAGCAGCAGCCATGATCACCAGTACCTTTCACTCCTTCGATTTTCAGTGGGGGCTCTTTTGCCGACCGAACCTCGGGAAAGCGGTTAAAGACCAAATGGCGCGATTGGAGCAATTCTCCCCTGAAGTTGTCGAATACCACCTGGACAAGGACCTGGTCAAATGGTGGACTCAGAAAAGACGGGCCTACAAGCTATCGTTGATGTCTTCCGCAACTCGCTCCCCCTCACAAACTCACCCCCACCATGCGTTTTACAGGTATGGATGGATATTAATTTTCGCGCTCCCTGAGGCGATTAGGTTCCTTTCAGAAGTCCTATCCGGGGACTTGCTTTGGCTGTGGTCAGTTGGAGCGGCTGTAATTTGTGCGGTTCTGCTTCTCATAATTCGGGATGGTTTCTCAAAGATAAAAGGAAAATGACCAATGCTTTATCATCGCATGTTTGGCTCTACCACAGATTCTGCCTGAGCTTCCGAGATGTGGAAGACCTCCTGGCAGAGCGTGGGATTACCGTATCCTACGAGACGATCCGCCAGTGGTGTCGGAAGTTTGGTGTCGAATACGCTCGGAAACTCAGGCGACGACCGGGTTGCTTGGGCGATTCGTGGCACGTGGATGAATTGTTCGTGACTATCCAGGGTCAGCGATAGTATCTGTGGCGGGCTGTCGACCAGGATGGCGACGTGATCGGTATTCTCGTCCCACCCCCTTCGTGATCAGCGTGCGGCTGAGCGATTCTTTCGGAAGCTACTGAAAGGTCAGGAAAGGGAACCTGGACGATTGGTTACCGACAAGCTGAGAAGCTATCAAGCAGCGCACCGCACTGTCGAGCCTTCTGTCGTGCACGACACCGAACACTATGCTAACAATCGGGCAGAAGTCTCGCATGAGCCGATCCGACAACGCGAGCGACAAATGCGAGGATTTAAATCTGTAGCTCGAGTGCAACGATTCTGGTCTGTACACGGAGTCATCCAGAATCTCTTCCGAATCGGACGCCCCCTGCCCCCGTGGAAACCAGATCAACAAGAGTGCGCCCGAACGCCGCAGGCTAGGCCTGATTTTGCTGTCGGAAGCACCCGTCGGAAAGGCCGTCAAAGTTGTTAGTGTGTTTGAAAGGGATCGGAAACTCCTCGAGTATTGCGATGGGCTTGGAATCCGTCCAGGGACAAAGCTCCACGTGCTAAGCCACAACTACGACCACACCATGAGTCTTGACCTGGGAAGTAAGCGAGTGAACTTAGGTCAAGCTGCTGCCGAAAAGGTGTGGGTCGATCAACGCCCTGTCTAATGATCGGCCTGTGCGAGACAACACAGTCGATACACTGCTTCCACAGGGCCTGACCTAGCAGTCGGCAACCCAGATATGCCGAGTCCTAATCGGGGGTGAGATTGAGCCGTTCGTCCGTGGTGATTAGAGAAATGACTCGCGGTTTAGAGCCGCCGTCCTGATGACAAGCAAAAAACGTATTGAATTGTGGAAATCCTCTTCTGCATGGCCAACCGACCGATCCAAGTTCAGCTCTCCCTTCCTGTGCCAACTGGCCCTGTCCGATGATCCCTCCGGCCGACCGGGTTGCGCTGAAATCAATCCAGTCGGTTAAGGCATCAACAGAGTCTCTCTCTTTTGTTCCCCATCCAAGCTCCAGGCAACGTAGATTTGGCCAATTCTTATGGTGCTACATTTATTAACTTCGTGCTATCCTCTCTGACCGTG
>DATKMG010000423.1:0-3430 GCA_035541995.1 Terriglobia bacterium | reverse complement strand
ACTCTTGAGCAGGCCTTCATTGGAGGTGCCTACGTACAAGTTCAACGAGTTCTGGGGATCGATGGCCATCACCGTAATTTGAGTATCCGGGGAACCATTCCTGGCTAATTGCCAACTTAAGGCCCTGTCTGTGCTTTTGTAAATGTTCTGTCCATTGGTGGAATAAATAATGGACGGATCGTGGATATCGATTGCCAGTGGGTATAAGGCCCCCAGAGGAGGTCCGAGGTAGACCCATTGAGGCGATTCTGCATGGAGGCTGCCTGCCTGTAATAACGTCCAGGAGAATACCAGAATTATCGGGAGCACCTTGATGGCAACTCTTCCGGCCTGACCGATGAAGAGGGAGGCCAATCTCCGCCCTAAAGTTCCCAACATTCCTTGCCGCGAAAGACTCCCCGATATCAACCCCCCGCTTGTCCTTTGGCTGGACGGTTCCCCTACAGTTCCTCCAATGGAACTTAGTGACTCCCCATCGTCCTGTGCTGATCTTTGTTCATTCATAAGCGGCCCCTCGAGCAGTCAAATCAGGTTTGTCAGAACGAGGTTTGTGACCCTATAGACCCTATATATATGAATGCACCCCATGAGTGAAGAGTGTATCAAAACTGGACACAAAGATTTGCAGAGGGTTGTCTCATGAGACGCCGATGGAGATGTTGGGATAAAGTCATTTACGTAATATATCGGAAACCTGAGTTTGGTCTAGAACCTAATGTTCATAGGTGTGACATACAGATTTGAGGTGTCCCTCAATTCAATTTGCCAATCGCTTTTAATTCGCAGTTGTGCAAACACTCTGTACTGGGTGTCGTTGGTGTAACTTTTGGAAGGTGCCAAACAGTCTTGTCGCCCCAACTCACCACTCACCGGCGCGCAATGAGGGAGTTGGGGGATCGGCGTGTTAGGTTTCAGGTCTTTCACGTGACCGTGACGCATGCCAGCCTAGAGCACGCTCTCTCAAAGCAGCCAAGAACGGCCCCTTTGCCTGAGAGTACGTGGAGAACAATTGTTGCAGTCAGTTCAAGTCGGTGTTGGATAGCCTTCATCTTCTTCTTTCAGATCCTGCAATCATGGAGTAACCACCCGCAGCCCAATGTGCTTATCCCCGTATTCCGGAGGGTCTTCAAAATGACGATATGCAGAGCGAGCCACAAATGACGGACCTCCCCACCAACCACCTTTTTCAACTTTCACTTTCCCTGTAGCCGGCCCTGTCGGATTTTCGGCGGTGTTTGCCGAGTAGGGTCCCAACCAATCTTGTACCCATTCCATGACATTCCCAGCCATGTCGAGAGCCCCTACCCAGCTTCCTCCTGTTTGGATAACTTCCGACCGGTTTGGGCCGTTTGCTGTCAACCACATTACAGCGGCGGCTGTCGAATTTATTTCCCCAGGGGTAGACCAACGCTTTAGGGCCTCGAGCGGCATATTCCCATTCTGCCTCGGTTGGCAGGCGCCCCCCACGCCGCTGGGCATAAGCTTCTGCTTCATACCATGTCACGCAGGCGACCGGACAACTTGACGCATTGCCCAGGCAAGGGCGCGGGAGCTGCTTGACATCCTGGCTGCTCAGCCACTCCCATCCCGCCTCAGACCAGAAAGTCTTGTGTTGATACCCTCCGTCTTCAACAAAGGCTTGGTAAGCTTTGTTGGTCACTTCGTATTTATCAACCCAGTATCCAGCGGTGATGTGCACTTCATGTTGAGGTTGTTCGGAGCGTCAGTCAATTGCCGATCTATTGCGGCTCGTAGGCCCCCACCGCACACACGTCCTCGCCGACCTTTCGAAAAAAGGTCTTCTTCGGCTCGACTTTCTTGGTGACGGGGTTAAGCATCCGGTACTGGAGCGATCCCGACCCCTTACTCGACCCCACGTTCCAAATAGTTGTACCCACCGGCTTGTTCGCCACATCTTTCAGGATGTCTGCTGACTGACCCACATACGCAGCGGACGCTCCGTGTGCAGTCACGATGCCGCCTGGGCCAACGCAGACCACGTATAAATCTCGATCGGTGAAGGGTGCTTTCTTCCCCGTGAAATCGGCAAGCGCCTGCTTTCGACCAACCGTTGTGTAGTGTTCCCCGGCCTTTTGCAGCATAGCCTGCGCTTCGGAAAGCGTGCCCCGCTTATCCGCCCCTAGGATGAAACCCATGCCAGCCGCCAGGGCAATGACAAACACGGCCCCTGCGTTAATGCTCGTTCTGCTCACGATGCTCCTCCTCTCGAACCGGTTGATTTCTGAGTCACGCCATTCGGCCAATTCTTCAAATAGTGTTCACTTTTTCAGTGCGGCATCAATCTTAGCCAGGTGTTCGCTACGATGCAACGCTCTCAACACCCAGCGCTCATTATGCCCATAGATCTCTTCGAGTAAGGCGGACGGAAGGCTCGCCAGTCGTTCATCGAGCGCCTCGGCAGTTTCGAGTGCGATTCGGGCGGCTTCACGAGGTGGAATAGCAGCCCAGAACGGTAGGGATATGTCGTTCACCACAATATCAATCTCCGGAGTGAAGAGCTTGCCACTTCGTTTAGTCTTTTCCAGGATATTTATTACTCGCCTATCCCAAAAGGCGAGATGAGCCAGGGCGATCGCCACGGTCCAGTGTCTCCCAACCGGGTATTGCAGTTCCTTATCGGACAAGCGCGTGACCAAGGCACGAATACGGTCGGTTGAAGCATGGTTACGCTCGATAAATGATCGATCCAGTGTCATGAGGGGACGCCCTTTCGTTCAATCGACTGACTTCAGCAAGTCAGATTATGAGTGGTGAGCCTGTTGTTGGGCAGACCTATCTCTAGCAGATCCTGAACACGCGCCCTTCGGCAACCGCCACGTGCTTCCCGCATGTTCCTGCATCGGACGGCTTGATCCGCGCTCTCGGCCGTGGCAAGAGCCAAACCGGCAGAATGTTCTGTGTTTTGTTGTCTCCTTGCTCGCCAATAGCCGCAAGGATGGATGATTAGATACCTTCCGTGCCCTTGGCGTGGCGCATCTCGTCCTCGTTTAGCCATTCGCCCAGCTCAACTCCGACTTTGAGTCCTGACTCAGTGATACCGGTTACGTCGGGAAAATCCTTCTCATCTTCGGCCTGCGCCTAATTGATGGTTTCGTGACCTGAGAATCGTCGTGCTGCGCGAAGAAATGCGGCGAAGATTGCTCTTTGGTGCCCGCGCTTTTTCATGGCGTTTGCCATCCCACCATTGGGCCACCGGTTGCCGCGCCTTGCTGGAAAAGCGAGCCGCTTCCAACCGCCCTGGCATGGCTCGTCTCTCTGCTGATTCGGGTCTCTTGGGGGAACTTTTCTAGCCCTGAAAATGGGCATCTAAGGCCTTAATGCTACCTCTTTTTGCAGGGATCTGCTGACATTTCAGAGAGTTGTCTTGGTCCGACCCGATCTTCCCGAACGATCTTCCCGAATCACTAAG
>DATKMG010000422.1:0-10904 GCA_035541995.1 Terriglobia bacterium | reverse complement strand
CGGAGAGCTAAAGGAGAATAGAAGTATTCAGGGCGAAGCATGCCACTAATGACCTCGACTCCTTGGGTTTCTGCCTCGGCCGATCCCTAGTCTAAGGCTATTTTAACCAGAGAATTTGGCCTAACAGTCCCACTATGCAGGTCCTCTTGTCAAGTATGAACTCCCCGTCACGCAGGGGAGACCGGGCCTCCAATGGGCACAACGCCGTTCGAAAAATGGCACTGGGGTAGTGGGGAAACGTGTTACACTGCACCAATTTTCTGTCAGGATTCGATCTATAATTCTGCTTTGGGAAAGCAGTTTGAGCATTTCCCGCTCTCCCTTGTTAAGGGGTCGGTGGAATCAGGCGGTTCGTCGCAAATCCGGGGAGCACGCCATATTCAGATAGCGGAAGGGGAAAGGGACTATGCCGACAATGCCCACAGTTGCTGTGTTGGGTGGTGGTGTAGCTGGCCTGAGTGCTGCGCATGAACTGGCAGAACGAGGATTTCAAGTTACAGTCTACGAGCGGCGAAGTACTTTTGGCGGAAAAGCTCGAAGCATCGCAATTCCAGGCACCGGCACCACTGGGCGGATAGACTTGCCCGGCGAACATGGCTTCCGCTTTTTCCCCGGTTTCTACAAACATGTCATCGACACGATGAAACGGATTCCGTTCGGTCCTGACGGCAGCACTTGCTACGACAACCTCGCCACTGCAACGCGAATTCTGTTAGCTCGCGCCGGCAAGCCCGAGGTTGTTCTACCAGGCCGTTTCCCCGAGACGCCCGATGATCTGGAAACTGCTTTTCTGTCGCTGTTTAGACACCTGGATATTCCTTCGGAAGAAGTCATATTCTTCGTCAAGAAGATGATGGGGCTGGCAACCAGTTGCGAAGAGCGGTACCTGCAGGAGTTCGAGCCGACACCCTTTTGGGATTTCATCCAAGCCAGGACAAAATCCGAGAATTACCAGAAATACCTGGGGCAAGGCCAAACAAGATCGCTCGTCGCGATGCGGGCTGAAGAGGGAAGCACGCGCACGATAGGACGAATTCTCCTCCAACTTTTCTATGGCATTCTTATCCCGGGGTGGGAATTTGATCGTATCCTAAAAGGGCCCACAAACGATGTCTGGATCAACCCCTGGCATGCCCACCTCGCCTCGCGGCTGGGCGTCCAGATGGAACCGAACGCAGCGGTTCGATCTCTAAACCTTGAGGGCAACAGACTGCGCAGCTTTACGATTGATCGTGATGGACAACAATCGGAGATTGTCGCCGACTTTTATGTAGCCGCAATGCCCGTGGAGATCATGCAGGAGCTGGTTACAGAGGAACTAAGCGATGCGGCACACTCCTTGTCTATGTTGAAGAAGTTAAGAACGGAATGGATGAACGGGATCCAGTTTTACCTGAAGACGGACCAACCTCTGACGGACGGCCACGTCCTCTACCTGGACTCAAATTGGGCACTGACCTCCATTTCACAGCGGCAGTTCTGGAATTCCTACGACCTGTCGAAATACGGTAATGGTGAGGTGGGCGGCATTCTTTCAGTAGACATTTCCAACTGGACCTCACCCGGCAATTTCAATGGTAAACCGGCCATACAGTGTGCTTCTCGCGAGGAGGTCAAGAATGAAGTGTGGGCGCAATTGAAAGCGGCACTGAACGTCGAAGGCCTCGAACAGATCAAGGACGAAAACCTGGTGGATTGGTTTCTGGATCCCGACATCCTGTTGCCAAATCCGACAGGCATCGCGAATCTTGAACCACTGCTCATCAATCATGCCGGCTCTCTAGCTTTTCGCCCCGAGGCACACACCGAAATCCAGAATCTATTCCTGGCTTCTGATTACGTTCGAACCTACACGGATCTTGCCACAATGGAAGGGGCCAATGAAGCTGCTCGTCGGGCCACGAACGCGATTCTCGCAGTATCAGGTGTCAACGCCTCGCCCTGCAGTCTCTGGGAGTTCGACATCCCTGCTCCCATGAAAGCTGCACAGATCCTGGACAAGATTCGATTTCAATTGGGACTCCCCAATCTGATATTGGGAAGACGATATCCTTAGCCTGCATATCTTAACGTCGAGGCGGCCAGTCGTTCTCAAGCAGAAGCTGCCGCTACTTCAGCTGAACCACGGTGGCCCCCCATCCACCGCGTTCAGGAGGAGCGTCGGCGAAACACTCAACCAGAGAGTTTCTCTCCAGGACCGAACGGACCACTTGCCTCAAGACTCCTGTCCCTCGGCCGTGAATAATACGCACTTCTTTCAACCCTTTGGCTCGGCACTGGAACAGGTATTCTTCCACCAGAGGCTTTGCCTCCTTTGGCGAGAAGGTGTGCAGATCGATCGAGTCTTCAATGGGAAGAACGAAAAGGCCTTCAGGCCCATCCAGATCTTCAGGGGCGGTCATGACTTGAAGTTTTTCGGATCCAGCCGATGGCGACTCATCATTTGCTGGAGCAAACTACGGTTGATCCCTGCTTCACTAGCCGCTTGGCTAACCTTGCCCTGATGACGCGTCAGCAGCTTGGTGAGGAACATTTTCTCGATATGTTCCGCAGCTTCCTGGCGTGCCAGCGCTTTGGCTTTCTTAAGTTCAAGGTTCGTTCTTGGAACTGCCAACGGCAGACCGATCTCAACGGTATCCCGAACCCCTTGCGGGAGATCTCCGGGGGTTATCCATTCCCCCCGCGCCAGAATTACGGCTCGGTACATGATATTTTCGAGTTCACGGATATTGCCAGGAAACCGGTAGGCCAGTAACAGGTGCAGCGTGGGCCCAGTGATTCCCTTGATCACTCGGTTGTTCTCTAAGGAGAACTTTTGAACAAAATGGTTTATCAAAAACGGAACGTCCTCAATTCTTTCCCGCAGAGGAGGCACGGCCAGGTTAATGACATTCAGCCGGTAATAAAGATCTTCCCGAAATCGTCCTTCCTTCACCCACTGCTGGAGGTTGCGATGAGTGGCAGCCACAATTCGCACGTCGACTCGATGGGAAAGGTCACTTCCAATCCGCTGGATCTCACCGTCCTGCAAGACCCGCAAGAGTTTGGCCTGCAGGGAAGGGCTGATGTCTCCGACTTCGTCAAGGAATAAGGTTCCGTGATTGGCTGCCTCAAATCGACCGAGCCGGCGTTTGTAAGCTCCGCTGAAGGACCCCCGTTCGTATCCAAAAAGCTCAGACTCCAGCAGGGTCTCAGGGATGGCTGCACAATTAAGCGGAACAAAAGGACCCTGGCGACGCGGGCTGACAGAATGCAGGGCACGGGCAATCAGTTCTTTGCCCGTACCACTTTCGCCATGAATCAAAACGGGAGCCAGGGTCGGTGCTGCCTGTTGCATCAAATCCAATACCTTCCGTAATTCCTCGCTATTCCCGACTATTCCTGGTATCCCAAGAGGGACTTCCATCTTGTAAGGTTCCATAGCTGTAGCTAAAGGTCAGTCTCCCACACTACCTGGCGCAGTCAATCTCCCGGCCCCTTTTGTTATTTATTCTATAACACTCGAGTATTTTCCTAACATGAAACATCAGGCTTGATCAGATTCTTATTAAAGAAATTGCTAAATTCTCGACCGGCTTGAGATCCTGGGGCAAAAGGAGAACCCTAACAGATTCAGGACACTTGCCACGACAGTTGGGTACATCCCCCTCAGTATTTCCTAATCAAATCATGCAATTGCAGAGAGTTACTGCCCCCCCACGCAGTTTGGTCTAAGACATGCCATCGTCAGGGAGTCTTGTCTTAGGCTGATTTAGTATGGGCCTTGGAGTTAATTCAAAATGCTGCAAAAGGGAGAATACTGTCACTGTGGCTCTCTAGAATTGGATCAACCTGCGAGGAGTGGTATCAATGAGAGATTTCAAAAGCGCAATAAAAAAGCACAACGTCACCCAATTCCCCGCCTTGATCGGTCTATTTGATCATGAGCAGGAATTTGACCGCTACGCTCCCATTTACTACATGGGGGACTCAGCGACCCAAGTGTTCATTGTCAAGGAAGGGAAAGTTAAGCTCAGCCGCATTTCTTCGACTGGGAAAGAGAAGGTCCTTGACATCTTCGAAGTTGGAGAGATCTTCGGGGAACTGAGTCTCTATGCCGACGAGGCACGCTCGGATCAGGCCATTGCCCTGGAGCGAGTCAAGGTGGCATGGGTCGACAAGAACGAAATGCGGCGACAGATTACTTTAAACCCTGCGGTGGCAGGGGACCTGCTGAAACTCGTTAGCTATCGGTTGGCCGAAGCCCAGGACCAGATCGAAACACTTTCCTTTGACAAGACTTCTGAGCGGCTGGCAAAGACGCTGCTGAGAATGGGGGAAGACCTAGGTCATCGGGATCATGAGGGCAGGCTCAAAATACACCACTCTTATACTCATGAACAGCTAGCTCAAATCATTGGGACCTCGCGTGAGATCATTTCCTCCGCGCTGGCCAGCTTCCAGAAGGAGGGATATATCCGGTATAAGCGAAAGAACATCGAGATCATCCCGGAAAAGATCATCCACTACTTGAACAGTGCTTGAAACCGCTTGAATCCTGGAGAAAAGCCCATGGTGCAAATCCAGTTGGAATTGATCGAACAGGCGATCGGCAGAAACAACGGAGCCAGCAGGAATGAGGGTGTTGAGGTCGACTGGAACGCCAAGCGGCGCTCGAACGGCCGGATATTAGGTGGAAAGTTCGCATCCAATGACACGCCGACCAGCTTGCCGCGATTGTTGATCCCGCTGGCGGTACCGTTGTAGCCTCCTTTTGGCTATTTTACAATCTGTGCATAAGGCCGGGTGCACTTCTGCCGCCAACGGTTTGGTGCATCCAGCCAGAATTCTGCCACTGGGCGACTTGGACTTCAAATACTTGACAAGTCCTGCTCTCTTGCCCTTTATTTCCTTTAGCGAGAAGTGTGTTCGAAAACTGCAAGGCGGGGCAAGATTTTTCTCGACGCAGAAAAAGCGGCCCGGATGAAACTACCGGGGACCTGTAGTATTATTGGCACATCCCAAGAGTTGAGTCTCTGCGTCACAGAGGGGATAAGAGCTGGATGCAACCGGAACGCTTGCGGCAAATCGACCAGATCTATCATTCGGCCCTCAAGGTCGAGGAGAGCCGGCGGGCCGCTTTTCTCGAGCAGACATGTTCGGGGGACGAGGAACTTCGGCTTCAGCTCGAAGCCTTGCTTGCTCGTCATAAGGAGGCGAAGAGCTTCCTCGAGTCACCGGCGCTGGAAGTGGCAGGCCATGCGCTCGCGCCGCCGGGGTGCGACTCAAGTGAATCGGACAACGCCGCGGCTGCTCTGGTGGGCAGAACCGTTTCTCACTACCGGATTTTAACCAAGCTCGGCAGCGGCGGCATGGGAGTCGTTTACGAAGCGGAAGACATTCGGCTGGGACGCCGGGTAGCCCTGAAATTCCTGCCCGAGAACCTGGCCCTCGATCAAAGAGCCCTCGAGCGCTTTGAGCGCGAGGCTCGCGCCGCTTCTTCCTTGAACCACCCCAATATTTGCACGATTTATGAGGTGGAAGAACATGATCACCAGCCGGTGATCGTCATGGAGCTGCTGGAAGGGGAAACACTCAAGCACCGGATTGGTGTAGGCGAGGACACCGGTGTTCCCCCTCGAGAGGGCACACGCGGGGGTGTACCCCTACAAACTGACCTTACGCTCGACCTGGCCATTCAGATTGCCGACGCTCTGGAAGCGGCTCACGCCCAGGGCATCATCCACCGGGACATCAAACCTGGAAACATCTTCGTCACCCGGCGCGGTCAGGCTAAGATTCTCGACTTCGGGTTGGCGAAAGTCGCTTCCGGCCTCGACCATCGCGCAGGCCTCAGTGAATCGGGGGAGCCGACTCTCACAGTTGGAGACCGGCTGACCAGTGTGGGCACCGCGCTGGGAACGGTGTCGTACATGTCGCCGGAGCAAGTCTGCGCTTTCGATTTAGATGCGCGCACGGATCTGTTTTCGTTCGGGGTGGTGTTGTATGAGATGGCAACGGGGACGCTGCCCTTTCGCGGGGAGAGCTTGGGGACAATTTCCGATTCCATTCTCAACCGCTCGCCGGTGTCTCCAGTACGCCTGAATCCGGACGTGCCGGCGGAGCTGGAGCGCATCATCGGTAAGTGTCTGGAGAAAGACCGCAGCCTGCGCTACCAGCACGCTTCGGATGTTCGCACCGACCTTCAGCGCCTGAAACGGGACACGGACTCAGTTGGCGTGACAGTCAGTGCCAAGCCCGCAGCCGCTGCCGGTATCGCAAGACGCTGGAAGGTGGTCGTTCCTACGACCGTGGCGGCGGTGGCGCTCTTCGTTGCGGGTTACTTTTATTATTTTCACCTCACACCAAAACTCACGGACAAGGACACAATCATCCTGGCCGATTTCGTAAACAAGACCGGGGACCCGGTGTTTGACGGGACACTGCGGCAGGGATTGGCGGTCCAGCTGGAGCAGTCACCTTTTTTAAGCCTCGTTTCCGAGGAGCGGATCCAGCATACTCTCCGCCTGATGGGCCGGCCGGCGGATACACGGCTGACTCCGGAGGTCGCCCGGGAAGTCTGTGAGCGCACCGCCAGCGCAGCCGTGCTGGAAGGCTCGATTGCAGGCCTTGGAAGCGAGTACGTATTGGGGTTACGCGCAACCAACTGCGGCGACGGAAGAATCCTCGATGAGGAGCAAGTTCAGGCTGATAGAAAAGAGGACGTGCTAAATGCGTTGAGTCAGATGGCCAGTGGATTCAGAACACGGGTTGGTGAATCGCTGGCCACCGTCAAAGAACATGAGACTCCCCTCGCTGAGGCTACGACGACTTCGCTCGAGGCCTTGAAAGCTTACAGCACCGGTCGGCGGGTTGTCTTCTGGAAAGGCATTGCTGCTGCGGTGCCCCTCTTTAAGCGCGCGGTTGAAATCGATCCTCAATTCGCGATGGCACACGCGCAACTGGGGCTCGCGTACAGCGCTCTTGGAGAGTCTGTCCTATCCATGGAGAGCACCCGCAAGGCCTACGAGTTAAGGGAGCGCACCAGCGACCGGGAGAAATTCTTTATCACCCTGAACTATGGTCGGCAGGTGACGGGAAACCTGAAAGAGGCCCAACAGACAGCCGAATTGTGGGCGCAAACCTACCCTCGTGACACGGATGCACACGGATTGTTGTCGGGTTTTGCTTCCCAGGGCTCCGGCCAATATGAGAAGTCGATTGACGAAGCCAGGAAGGCGATTGCCCTCGATCCGGACTTCGCCCCTGGATACCTCAATTTTGCTTTTAGCTATTTTTATCTGGGCCGGCCGGAGGAAGCTGAGAATGTCCTGCGACTGGCGTCCAAGCGTGACTTGGGAATGGTTGAATTCTTGCTTTTGCGTTATTACATTGCTTTTTTGAAAGGCGACAGGGCCAATATGGAACGGGAAGTCGCTCAGGCCCGAGGCAAGACCAGCGCAGAAGATTTGATCGCCCACTCGGAGGCTTTGGTTCTAGCCTATTCCGGTCACTTGCAGCAGGCTCTGAGGATGTCGCGGGATGCCGTGGATCTGGCTCGGCAGGCAGGCCAACGCGAAAGGGCGGCTACCTACGAAGCTGGGGCAGCCGTCTACGAAGGTCTTTTCGGGAATGCGCCCGAGGCGAAGCAGAAGGCGATGGCAGCCCTCGAGCTTTCTAAGGGTCGCGATGTGGAGTATGCCGCTGCCTGTGCCTTGGCCCTGGCGGGGGATTTTCCCCAATCTCAAACCCTCGCTAACGATCTGGAGGGGCGCTTCCCGGAAGACACGTCGGTCCGTTTCAGTTATTTGCCGGTGCTTCGCGGCCTTTTCGCCCTGAAACATAACGAGCCTGCAAAGGCTATTGAGCAACTGGAAATCGCCGCTCCGAACGAGCTCGCGCAAACGGGCATTGCATTCTTCGCTTTTTTCGGGAACCTCTATCCGGCCTATGTGAGGGGCGAAGCTTATCTGGTTGCACACCAGGGCACTGAAGCAACTGCGGAGTTCCAGAAGATTCTCGATCATCCCGGCATAGTTTTCAGCGATCCCTCGGGTGCGATGGCGCGCCTGCAAATCGGCAGGGCGTGGGCTATGGCCGGAGACAAAGCCAAAGCCAGGTCTGCCTATCAGGATTTCCTCACTTTGTGGAAAGATGCCGACCCCGACATCCCTATCCTCAAGCAAGCCAAGGCAGAATACGCCGGGCTGCAATAGCAGGAACAGGATCTGAAAAAAAGTCCTGCCTCTGGCGCCTTTTACCCCGGATTCGGCCGGATTGAATTAAGTCCCACAATCCTTTGCCCCTACCGTGAAGCAACCTAGGATTTGTGGTAGTATTCGTAATCATCCAGCATTGAATTCCAAAGAACGAACGAAGTTTGATGAACACGTTCTGCCTCCACGAGAATACCGAATTGCTCCAGGCCTGGGGCCCGGGAGAAGAATCGTTCCTGCAAATGTTGGGTACGCTTTTTTGTGAAGAACTGCGTCCGTTGCCCCATCGCTTCATGGAGCTGGAGCATCGCAGCCGAGTGCTACAGACGACCACCTTGGTCAATGAAGTCTACCTTCGCTTGACCGATCCCAGGGAACAGCACGGGCGATCAACATGAGCAAGGACTCTGAAAAGATAGAGGAGCTTTACCTCCAGGCAATGTCCAGACCGGAGGCGGAGCGTGCGCGATTCCTGGAAGTAGCTTGTGAGGGAGATGAACAACTGCGCCGGGAAGTCGAAACCCTGCTGGCCTATCAGAAGAAGGCTGGCCAGTTCGTGAACGCCCCGGCCCTGGACGCGGCAGCCCGGACGATGGGCCAATCCAGGAATTACAGGCTGGTGGGTAACCGACTCGGACCTTACGAGGTTCTCTCCCTGCTGGGTAAGGGTGGGATGGGCGAAGTCTACCTGGCCCGGGACACGCGGTTGGAGAGGAAAGTAGCCCTCAAGGTACTGCCTGCTGAGCTGATGGACAACCCGGACCGGATGAAGCGCTTTGTGCAGGAAGCCAAAGCCGCTTCCCGATTGAATCATCCCAACATCATCACCATCCATGAGATTGATCGGGCGGAAGGGATCGACTTCCTGGTCATGGAGTATGTGCCAGGGAAAAGTCTGGATGAATTGATTCCCCGCAAGGGGATAGCATTGAAGAAGGCCCTGCCGATTGCCATTCAGATGGCGGAGGCGCTGGCCGCCGCACATGCCGCCGGCATAGTGCATCGGGACTTGAAGCCGGGCAATGTGATGGTTTCGGAAAGCGGCCAGGTGAAAGTGCTGGATTTTGGACTGGCCAAACTCACCGAAGGAAGCAAAAGCTCCAGGCTGGAACCGACCGAGACGATTCAGTTCCAAAGCCGGTCGTTGACTGAAGAAGGCACAATTCTGGGAACGGTATCATACATGTCACCTGAGCAGGCTCAAGGCATGAGCACTGATGGGCGGACCGACATATTCAGTTTCGGTGCAGTTCTGTACGAAATGCTCACCGGCCGGCGTGCTTTCGATGGGGATTCACCGGCTTCGATCTTATCGGCCATTTTGCGTGATCAGCCCAAGCCGGCAGCGGAGATTGTACAGGATCTTCCGCGCGAGCTCGACAGGATGCTTTCGCGATGCCTGCGGAAGGACCCCGACCGGAGGTATCAGCACGCGGGCGACTTGAAGATGGATCTGCAGCAAGTGCAGGAAGAGCTTGCTTCAGGCGCTTCCGGGGTAACCCGAAAGCGCAAGGTTGGGTTGAGCGTGGGGCGTTGGTGGTGGCTTGCAGTTGCCGGCGCACTGATCGGCATTTCGTTTACAGTGGGCTGGTGGGTCCATTCACCCCAAGATTCGCCCCCTTCCTGGAAGCTGACCCAGCTCACCCACGATCCCGGACTCTCGGATTTTTCGGCTCTCTCGCCTGACGGCAAGCTGGTGGCCTACGCCTCCGATCGCGGCCTGGATGGTGGGATGGATCTCTATGTGAAGCAGGTTGCTGGAGGCCAACCAATCCGTTTGACATCAGACGGCGCGGGCAACACCACGCCGGATTTTTCGCCGGACGGCAGTAAGATCGTGTTCCGCTCGAATCGGGATGGCGGCGGCATCTATGAGATTCCGGCGTTTGGCGGAGATCCCCGGCGACTGGCACGGGATGGTTTGAATCCGAAGTATTCGCCGGACGGCTCGCAAGTGGCATATTGGGTTGGCAATCAAGGGGTGTTTTCAACGATACCTGGGACGGGCACGGTCTGGGTGATTCCAGTAGCCGGGGGCCCGGCGCAGCGCGTGGGAGCCAATTTCACGGCTTCTCGCAACCCGATCTGGTCCCCCGACGGGAAGTACCTGCTGTTCATCGGATACACATCGGCTAAGGCATACCAAGAATCCAGCGTCGACTGGTGGCTCGTCGCCACAGATGGAAGCGACGCTGTTAAAACCGGCGCGTATGATGCGTTGGTGCGCGCGGAACTGCATAGGCCCACCGTGATCTTTCGTATTCCTGAGTGTTGGTCGACGACCACCAACGCCGTCATGTTTACTGCGAACTTCGTCGACACCACAGACGCGGATAACCTATGGGAAATCGGCATATCGCCGCGAACCGGCAGGATAACTGGCATACCCAGGAGATTGACTACGGGCGCTGGCAACGAAGTACATCCTTCCTGGGCGCCCGGGGGTGCCTTAACGTTTACGAATCTGGAAACCCGGACTGACGTCTGGTCGCTACCTATCGATTTGGATCGTGGAAGGCCGAAGGGTGTGTTAGCGCGGATCACACAAGGTCCAGCCTTCAGGAGGTGTCCGTCGCTCTCGAACAATGGGCGATACCTTACTTTTGCTTCCAACCAGGCGGGTGGTCCACTAAACATTTGGATCCGGGACCTCGTGACTGGAAAAGAGTCGAGCGTATCCAGTTCATCGCTTGTTCAAAGCTTTCCCGT
>DATKMG010000421.1:0-10333 GCA_035541995.1 Terriglobia bacterium | reverse complement strand
TATGGAGGCAGTAATCTACGAAACTTCGAAGATCTCTATGGGATTTTGAAGATCTTGGAGGTGCCGTGCCCTCACGGCGTCCTGTAAGTAAGCAACGGGACGAGGGCGTCCCGCCTCCAAAATGCTCTTTCCTCTTGTCAGGAAAAGTCGCAGCGTGTTAAATACAGGGTATGTATCCCTTCATGAGTTGGGTAATATTTATTGCCATCAGCACCGCGCCTTTATATGCACAGCCGGAAGATCTGACTTCTAAAGTACACCGCGGCAAAGACCTGATGGCTGCCGGCAGGTTTGAAGAAGCTATCCCGATCTATAGAGATGTGGTTCAAGCTCTACCCAACAACTCCGGTCCCGTCCTGAATCTCGGATTAGCTCTGCATATGGCAGGACACGAGCAGGAAGCAGTGACCCAGTTCCAGTCGGTACTGAAGCTGGATCCCGGTAACTTGCCAGCGCGCCTTTTTCTAGGCGCAGCCTACCTCAGGTTGAAGGCGTCCGCCGAAGCTGTCGAGCCTCTAAGGACAGTAGTTCGCGCCCAACCAGACAACAGGGAGGCTCGGCTGTACCTGGGCCAGGCTCTTCTGTCACTCGATCGCTTCCAGGAAGCATCGGAGCAGTTCGGAAGACTGTCTGAGCTTGACCCCAAAAATCCAAAGGTCTGGAACGGACTGGGACTCAGCTACGAAGGTCTTGCCGGTCGGAATTTTGAGGGTCTGGAGAAGGTCGCGCCAGAATCCGCCTATTCGCTTGTGCTTCTAGCCGATGACCACCTTGCAGCTGACCAATATAGATCAGCCTTCTTTTTCTATCGGGAGTCCCTCGCCAAGATGCCGGAAATGCGCGGCGTTCACGCAATGCTGTCCGAAATCTATAGGAGAGATGGGCACGCGGATTGGGCAGCCAAAGAGGTGGAAAAGGAACGTAAGCTCCCACCCCTGCATTGTGACGGTGCTGGAGGAGTCTGGAATGCGTCATCTGTCTTGTCGCGGGGAAATCGGAATGGCAGTCCACAGGAGCTTGAATGTAACTTTTGGGCAGGACGCTACCAAGAAGTTGCAGCCTTGTCAAAGGACAGTAAAACCGCAGAGGCATATTTCTGGCGGACACGCGCTTACAGTGAGCTGGCACGGCAAGCATTTTCTCGTCTGGCTCAGCTACCCCCTTCTGCTGAAGTACATGAAATGATGGCCCAGATGCAGTTCAACCGGAAGAATTATGACGAAGCGACCAAAGAATGGCAGGAGGCCTTAAAGCTTGCGCCCGGGAATCCTTATTATCTGCAAGGCCTCGCTATCTCTCTAAGCTGCAACGGTAAATACGAGGGTGCACGGCAACTGTTGGAAGACCTCATCAAGCAGTCCCCGGATTCGGCGGAGTTGAATTATTGGTTAGGGTTCACGCTTTTCAGCTTGGAAAAGGTAGAAGCGGCAATTCCGTTTCTGGAAAAGGGGGTCGAAGAGGACCCGACGGTGTTGCCGGCACAAAGGGATTTGGCGCGTGCTTACTTACAGGTCGGACAGATTGATAAAGCCATTCCTCATCTAAAGGCAGCTTTGCCCATTGATGAACAGGGGAGCCTTTATTGGCAATTGGCAAGAGCCTACGGGAAAAGCGGCCAAATAGAGTTACAAAAGGAAATGCTTGAGAGATTCCAGCAGATCAAGAACTCCGTGACAGCTGAAAAAAGGAAGTTCGAAGAGCAGAAGGAGATCACCCCGCCTTGATTTGGCCCCAGTGGTTGATCCGCGAGCACACTTGAGGAAAACCAAAGCAACTGATAAATTCGGATTGAAGCAGCGGGACGAGGGTGTCACGTCTACAGGTCTTTGGAGGCGCCGTGCCCTCACGGCGCTCATGGCAGCAAAGAAGCGGGATGAGGGCATCCCGCCTCCAGGTCTTTGGAGACCCCTCTGCGCCCGGACCTTGCTTAGTTGTACTCCCCGTCCCACAGCGCCCGCAGGAATTCAGCCATCGGAAGGACTGTCACGCCACGGAGGGTTCGCGCACGGGGCTCCAGACTGACACAGAGGTACCTCTTCAGCTTCTTCTCCTCGGCCAGCGCCCGCAGCGAACGGAGGTCCGCTTCAGAGATGTTCTTCTTTGCCTTGGCTTCCACAGCTGTATGATCGCCGAGAATGAAATCCACTTCGTAGCCGGAGGCTGACCGCCAGAAACTGACGGGCTGTCCCGTGGCATAATCGCTGTGGCACACCAGCTCGTGCATCAGGATGGTTTCGAAGGCCTCACCGAACTCCGGAGTGCCGGCACGAAATTCCCGTCCTTGAAGTGTCGCGACAACCCCGACGTCGAAAAAGTAGTATTTCGAGCTGACCAGCGGTTTTCTTTTTGCTGACTGCCGCCACGCAGGAAGTTCGCGGATGAGCAGGGTGTCCTTCAGGATTTCGAAATATTCGTAGACCGTCGTTCGCGGAACTTGGGCGTCATTGGCAAGGTTGGTGAAGTTCACGACGGTTCCGTTCGCCAGGGCCGCCACCCTTAGAAACCGGCTGAAGGCTGGGACATTCCGCAGGGCACCCTCCGCGACAATCTCCTGCTGCAGGTAGGATCCCGCATACGACTGGAGATCAGCCTCGGCATCATCGGAAAAGTAGATCGACGGAAGCATTCCCCTGTGAATCGCTTTCATCAGATCGAAATGCTCGCCCAGTTCGGTCCAGCTAAGGGGATGAAGGAATTTCGTCCGTGCCCGCCCTCCCAGCAGGTTGACGCCCCCTCTCCTGAGCTTGCGCGCACTGGACCCGGTAAGCAGGAATCGGATGCCGCGAGACTCGATCAAGCGGTGGACCTCATGAAGCAGGTCCGGGAGCCTTTGAATTTCGTCAATCACCACGTACCGGCTCCGTGGCCGGAGTTCCTCCTCGAGACGACCGGGTTTCTGGTTGAGCGCGATGAAGACCGCTGAGTCCAAAAGATCGTAGACCTGCACATCGCTCAGTTCCTGACGGATGAGAAACGTTTTCCCGGTCTGACGGGGTCCGAAGAGAAAATGAGATTTCTTCGCCAATAGATCCTTGACACTGAGGAAACGCTTGATTGTCGGGGCGGGAATCATGGCAGACCTTGTCGTATTTATCGTCATTTATCATGATATATGACGAAATGGTTGTCAAGCTTTTGTCACGGGGGTACAATTCAAAGTGCGACTGGGGACACCGTGTAGCCACGGAGTGTTGCCGGAAGCGGGACGAGGGCGTCCCGTCTCCAAATCTTATATCCCACTATCAAATCGCACTCCGAATGCTGCCGAAATCTGGGCTCAATTTGACAGGCGAAAAGTCACTCAGATATAGTTGGAAGTCGTTTTTCCATTCCCTCTGTCCTAACCGAGCGACTCATCATGATGAAAGTGCCGCATAACCTTTCCAAGTTCACCACCGCGGATGAAAATGGCAGAGGTAGCCACGGCGAGCGTATTGGCGGCACCAGTCGCCGCGAGCCGTGGGCATTTTCCCTGACAACCAAAAGCCCGCGCCTCCCGGAAAAAACGGTCGGCGTGGCTACCAAAACTCGCATTTTCGTGAAAGGCTTCCCCACATTTCTTGTCCTCCTGAGTGCTTGGATGATTTTGCCAAATGAAACTCAATCTAATGAGCAAGACTCCACACTTGCCAGCCAGTTTCCAGCCGGACCCCTGTCCTCTCCCTCCTCATCTACGAAGGCCGAAGCCAATCCAGCAGCAATAGTCAAGTATCGGTTGGCCGAATCTTTGTTAGAGCAAGGCAAAGCTGCAGACGCTGCCGAGGCTCTCAAGGCTGCAATTCAGCTTCAACCGAATTTCACCGAGGCCCATTTTGCTTTGGGAGTGATATGGGCCCGGATGGGGAAGGAAAAATACGGGGCTGCCATCGACCAGTTTCTAGAGGTGCTCCGACTCGACCCCAAGCATGTCGACGCTCGCATTAACTTGAGTAACTTGTTAGAGCAAGGGGGAGATTTTGAGGCGGCCGCTGGCATTTTGAAAGAGGCCCTTGCGACAATTGATGAGCGAGCTGATCTCTACGTCATGCTGGGGCGAAAACAGGAGCAGGCTGAGAAGTACACGGATGCAATTCAATCCTTTCACAGGGCGCTAATACTCGATCCTCAAACACCCTACGCTCATTACGGCTTAGGAATGACACTGCGTTCGCAGGGAGATCTGGCTGCCGCCCGTACGGAATTTGAGCTGGCCTTGAAGCAGAATCCCGACGATGCGATTGCTCATTTCCAACTCGGCCGGTTGCTCATGTACCGGAATGAAACCTCAGAGGCAGTACATCACTTCGAAGAGTCGGTTCGTCTGAAACCCGACCTGGCTGAGGCGTATTCCAGACTGGGTCTTCTGTACAAGAGCTTAAAGAGAAATGATGAAGCTGAAAAAGCATTTCGGACAGCTATTCAATTAAACCCAAGATTGGAAAAAGCCTGTTACGGGCTGGCCCAGTTACTCCAGGCCAAAGGGGAGAGGGAGGAAGCCGCCCGGTTCTTTGAACAGGTAAAGCAGCTGAAGGAGCGCAGCGACGCATTAACGGAAGCTTCCACCCTCAATGTCGCAGGAGTCGGGTTGATGAATGCCGGGAAACTTAGCGACGCTCTTCAGAAATTCCAGGCTGCTCTGGCATTGGATCCCCTGAATGCCGCGGCAGCCTATAATCAAGGGCTGGCGCTGGCTCGGTTGGGGAAGGCATTAGAGGCCATCGAGTCCTTCAAGACGGCGATTCGCTTGCACCCCGGTTTTGCCCTGGCTGAATACGGCTTGGGTCTCGCACTTCAGCTGGCCGGGGATCCTTCGGCTGACACCCAAATTCGTAAGGCAGCATTGATGAAGCAGACTGCCCCTCAACTGGGGACCATGATCAAAACCGCAAGGCCGGGGGATTCTGACTGAGCTGTTGCGGTGCCTGTGAGCAAAAGAACCTCGAGGCTCAAGGTCTCTCTTTCGCCCGTTTCAGGGCTGGGGGCGTCTGAGAGGCACTTGTACCCAGGGCTGCGCGGTGGCCTGAAGCCCAGGTGACCGCCGTCACCCGCTGGCCGCTGGGCTCGATTATGCTGGCCTTTCAGGCCAGGCTATCGATGCTCTCCCTCTGTACGTCACTTTTGATTGCACTCGTCGCAGCACTTGACCAACATAAAGGCTGCTGATATATTGTTGGAATCCAAGAACCAGTCAGCCAATGAGGAGGGATGGTTCTACCTTCCGAGGGTCGGGGAATCCATGCAGAGCAGAGAACCAACTTGGGAAAAAGCCTTCGCGGTGGTTGAACCGCGGATCAATGCCGAAGGGGTTCACGTCTGGCCTTTTGATCCTTCCTTTCCGATCGACATCCGTTTCTTCGATCTGGACGGGTGTCAAAACACCCGGATGAACCGCCACGATTACTTCGAAATACTTTACATTCATTCTGGCCAAGCCGTCTGCCAGATTCAGGATCGCCGTTTCCAGGTCAGAAAGGGAGATCTGGCTGTCATCGGCAGCAGTTTATACCATCGCTTAACCAGCCATGCCCTGCAACAAATGAAAGTAATTGTCCTCTTCTTCCTGCCGGAATTGGTGCGTGCTTCTGAGGCAAATGGAGATGGCATGGAGTATATGATGCCTTTTTTCTCTCAAAACGGCGATTTCCCTCATGTCATCCGCGCCAGTACAGGTCTTCCTGCCCAAGTTGTCGAGCTGATTAGACGCATCCAGTCGGAATTGCCCGGCGCATCCAAGCGGGCTCGTTTGGCGGTGAGAACTTATTTGAAGATGATTCTGATGCTGATGGTCAACCATTATTCGGCGTACCTGGGCAATCAGGAAATCTCTAACCATAAACAGGGGTCCTTTCAACGTCTCCGCCCCCTTTTCGACCACCTGGAAAAGCATTATGACGAAAGAATCCTGGTGGAGGATGCGGCCAGGCTTTGCGCTATCAGTAGTTCGCATTTCATGTATTTCTTCAAGCAGGTGACGGGGCAGTCTTTCCTGGCTTATCTCAATCAATTCAGGATTGCCAAGTCCCGTTCGTTATTAACTTCGACCGAGAGACCGATTTCTGAAATCAGTCAGGAAGTTGGCTTTTGCGATCAGAGTCACTTTGGAGTTGTCTTCCGCAAGCTAGTTGGGATGACGCCACTTGCTTATCGACGCCGATTCCATGAAGCCACGGAGGGAGTGCTCGTTCACTCGATGGATCGAATGATCCGGGAGGAGAGAGAATCCGTCCGAGAATTCAGACCTCCTCTCTCCAGGAAAGAACACGGGAATTCATTTCCTCCGATTCTTCAACCTTTCGGAGTTGATCGGGTTTAGAACTGAGGACGTCAACCCTCATCTAGTGGGACTTGTGGCTCCGCTAGGATCCCCCGCATGCCTATTGTACCTGATCCATTCGTTGTTTCGAGGCGCTGCACGGGACGCCCAGAATCGTTCCAGATTTTTCTCTGCGCCTTTGCACCTTGGTGGTGAGAATCCCGGCCTATCGTTTGCTAGCTAGTGCCGCCTGGGCTCGGGCTAAGTAGGCTCGAGCGGTATCGTGTTTAGGGTTCAATTTCAGGGCCTCTTCAAAAGCCTTGACCGCCCCGGCCCAATCGCCCCGAATCGCCAAGACAACACCTAAATTGGTCCATATATCCGCGTCCTGGGGCCGTAGCCGAGCTGCCTCCTGAAAATTAGGGAGAGCTTCATCATATCGCTTTTGGCCGAGATAAAGTGATGCCAAGCCGATCAGGGCATCGGAATTGTCCGGCCTCTGTTTCAGAATTGTCTTGAGCTCTGCCTCCGCACCCGCCCAATCGCCTTTGGCTCCAAGGGCCCGAGCCAGATTCATTCGGGCATTTAAATGGTCTGGTGCAATGAAAAGGGTCTGTTTAAGTTCCCGAACAGCCTCATCGATGCGACCGTCAGCCAGGAGACTCGCACCGAGACCACTCCGGGCCGTTGCACTCCCCGGTTGAGTTTCGAGCGCCTTCTGGAAGTGGGAAATAGCCTCTCGATAATGTCCTTGGGTCACCAGCAACTCCCCCAAGTTGCAGTGCGCAGCGAAGTCGCCAGGGTATTTCTCCAGCCTGTGCTGCATAACGGCCTCCTGCAAAGTGAGACGAGGATCTCTAGCGGATTCTTCCTTGGGCAGGACCTGAAGCCACACATGCCCCATTTCGTCTTCGCTGCGTGGGCCGGTTCGGACTCTCTTGGGGGGCTGGTTGGGATTGCGCGGATTGGAGGCCGAATTATCATAAGTAATCCGCATTGCAACCGTTGTTCCAGGAGGAAGCCAAACCGGTTGGCGGTAGGTATAAACGGCCTGCCAATTGATGTCCCAATCGTTGATCTTGATCAGCCAAGTGCGCGTGCCGTCAGGAAGAGTGGCCCAGGCGTCGACGTGCTTCCCCAGATAGTGAGCATGCGGATAGATGGCAAGGACCTCGACTCCCACCGGCAGAGTCAATTGGTCCTCCACCGCAAACTCCTGATCGCCTGGCGGGATATCCAGAGCGCCATCGTGTTCCAGTTGCACAAGTATCGGGTGAAGACGAGCCGGATGGGAGGCAAAGTAGAGACCGAGAACCGGCTGGAGTACCTCTTCCTTGCCCGAAGGTTGCAGGTGCATGTTGATAATCAGATCTGTGCCCGGATCCAGACGCCAGCTCATGTCGTCAGATACCGGCTGCAACACCGAGCCAGGCTTCCAGAAAAGGAAATGAGAGTCAGGGTCAAAGGAATCAGAGCGCGCTTCGGTGCTGACATCCATGCCCGGGAAACCCGGTTGACCACCCTCTCCTTCTCGCTGGCGGAGCCATTGTCTGCGGTCTATCCAGATATTGGCATGATGCACGACACGCTTATTTCCCGGCCGCAGTTCCAGGGCCTTGACATATCTGGTTTCCTTTAGGTTGGAAGATACCGCGAAATTCCGGAAGGTATCGCTGCCGCCCGCGGTCAGGTGGTATGGCTTGGGAATTTGTATAACCAAATCAGGGGGGCCGATCTGCCATCCTTCGGTAAACTGCGGCTTAGGCGGCAAATCTGTGGGATTCCCTTCGGGGCAGCCCTCTTTCACCCACTCAGCGATAAGTTCCAGTTGAACAACGGTGAGTCGCCGTTCACCCACGAAGTCTCCAAAGCCTGGCTCCGGCGGCCAAGGAGGCATGAAACGGCGTTCAGTCACTGCAACGATCTGGATGGCGTGATTCTTGACCTCCTCGTAAGTGAGCAGAGGAAACGGCGCGGCTTCTCCTGCCCGGTGGCACGGCGAGCAATACTGAAATACCACGGGGGCAATGTGCTTATTGAAAGTAATCGGTTCCGCTGCCAGCGGCAACGCTAGGAGCCAGGGGAGAATCCATCTCATTGCAGTTTTTCAATGGCGCATCCGATAGCTTTAGTCTCGTGAGGTTGGATGCTTTTCCCCGCTGCCACGGCGCTTAACACCTCTTCCAGGTCATGATGCTGTGCTTCCCTTCTTGCCTTTCCCAGATCGGCATACAAGTCATCAATACGCCCCAGGTAGATCAGCTTGCCTTGGATAAAGACGGCAGCTTCCGGAGTGATTCGGGCTCCTGCTCGATTGACGAATTGGTGGCGCCCATCAAGCAGAGCTGGGATGGTGTAGCCGTACTCCTTTCGATGCGCTTCCATTGCGGTCGTAGTCAAGCCTGATTCGGGATAGACGAGATGAAATTCAACGCCCCTTGACGAATACTCCTTGTAGAGCCGTTGAAGCTCGGGTGCATAACGGTTCGAGATTGGGCAATCGCTGCGGATAAATAGAAGGACTACCGCCTTTTCTCCATGCGGAGAAAGTAGGTCTGGATCCGAAACCATCAACAATAGGAGTGTCGCAAAAAAAATCAATCCAGCCTCCTTGGGTGACCCCCAGGACAAAGCCCGGGTTGTCTTGTTTGTGGCCAGCCGAGTTAAGCCTTACGAATTTTGGTCCCTTACCTCGGGATGTGTCAATGGATTCTTGGGGAGCCGCGCGAGGTAAGCTTCCGTGGATACTGGACATTTGTGAAGCAACAGGAGCCCGGGGCCGCCGAGCCCCAGTTCGGCAAGGGCCGACGTAGGCGTCGGCGATCCCAGGTAGTCCTGGTCCTCATTGGCTCGGGACTGCTGATACCTGTCGCGACCGCTATTTTCAGTGGTGGCCGCCGCGCTCCGTCGCGGCGGTAGCCCGGTTCAACCTGATCGCCGCTCGGAGATCGGCTCCCACGCTACCCCCAAGACCGCCATTTTCATCCGCGGTGGTGAACTTGAAAAGCTCATGGCACACTCCTATGAAACGACGCCTGCTTGTGATAAATAAACATCCACCACAGATCTCGCGAGTGCATATGGACACAAAACAACAACTCGTACTCATTGGCATTGACGTCGGTACAAGCGGCGTCAGGGCTGTGGCTGCCGGTGTCACAGGCATTGTGTTGTCAGAATCCAAAACTGCTCTCTCATCAATACGCTCCGCAGATGGCGTGGTTCATGAGCAGGATCCAAGAGATTGGTGGTGGGCTGTTTGTGAGTCAATTAAGGCGACATTAGACAGGCTTTCGCATCCCTTCTCTCAATTTGAAATCGGCGGTATTGCCGTCACCTCGACTTCCGGTACTTTGGTTTTGGCAGACAGCATTGGACGACCTCTCCGGCTTGCCATTCTTTATGATGACACTCGTGCGGCCTCGCTCGCCAGCCAGTTCAATGCCGGCGAAGATTCCACTATCATGCGTCTGAATGCGTCTCAATCTTTGGCCAAGGCAGCTTGGGTTCGTCAAAATGAGCCAGCGGTCTGGGACCAAGTCCGTTACATTTTGCACCCTGCAGATTGGCTTACAAGCCAACTCACGGGTGAGTTCGGGGTATCGGACACCTCCAACGTTCTCAAACTGGGTTATGATCCGGACAAGAAAGCATGGAACAAGGCTGTTGAAAGGGTCGGAATCGCTTCAGAACAGCTCCCCTCTGTCGTTTCCCCAGGCCAGAAGATAGGGTCGGTCTGCAATTGGGCCGCACGAGAGACTGGATTGCCCGCGAAAACTCCAGTGTTGGCAGGCGCCACTGATGGAATGGCCAGCCTTGTTGCTTCAGGCGCTAGTCGATTCGGAGACGCCAACACTACACTGGGAACCACTCTGGTTTGGAAGGTGCTCGCCAAACACCAGCCTCCCATGGTGAAGGGGGTCTATTGTCATCTTCACCCCTCCGGAGCTTGGGTTCCAGGTGCTGCCAGCAACACCGGACCCGGAAGTTTGCGAGCTGAGGACCCAACTATCCCAGCGGTGGAAATGGACTGTCTCGCCAGCCCCAGCCTTCCAACGGATTTGGTTTGTTATCTCTTACCAGGCACAGGAGAGCGGTTCC